>PPDG01000556.1 GCA_002899795.1 Desulfobacteraceae bacterium
AAATCTTTAACGGAGGAGACTGCTCGCCAGGCCTCGGTTAGCTCGAAGCCGTTCACATAGTCTACGAAGTGGGGCACTGCTCCTACGACCTCATTTTCCCGTATGACCACGTCCACACACAGAGGCCCACCGGCTTGGGCCAAGCCCCGGCACTGGTGGATGGCCGAGTGAAAACCTCCACAGATCGCCGCATCTGCTTGCATGGTCGCCAGAGTGAGGTATCCGGAGCCGCCTATGGCTGGGTTGCTGATGGTTAGCTGTCTTTCTTGAGCCATGCCCTCCTCCTACGTCTTGATGAGCTCGGTTATATTGGTGGAAATTGCGTAGCTGCGTCCCTCAAAACTCAGGGCGCTCACCAGACAAGGGAACTGGGCGCAGGCCCCGCAGCCAAAGCAGAGAGCGGGGTCGTTGTTGAGGAGCGCTTGGCACCTTAGCCCAATTCCACACAGACGGCACTTGAACCTGGGAAGTTCTTTCAGTTTCTCCGGCTCATCTCTGGCCACCCTCTCCCTTTCCTGAGCAAACTTGAGGTCCAGACACTCCTCCGACTTAGAGAAGTGGCCCAGCTTCAGTCCTACGGAAGCGGCTTCTCTTCTCATGTCCAAGACGCAGACCCCGTCCGCCACCACCATTACCTTATCCTTGTTGAGATACCGGTCCACGAGCACCTTGAAGAGTTCGGCGTTATCGTCCACCCTGTAAGGATTTACATGGATTACCTCAAAGCCCATGGCCGCCCCTTCCTTGTCGAAGTCCGTTTCTAAGGGTATCTGACCACCAGTCATGCGAATATTGTAGTTGTTATAGATGATGTTTATGGCACCCCACTTTTTGTTCTTGGCGGCGAACTTGCTGCCGCTGATGTTGAAGTTATATCCTCCATCACCGGAGGCGGTGATGACGACCTGCTTTTCAGAGCACGACTCTTTCAGACCCTCACCGACGATGACCCCTGAGCCCATGCAGAATATAGCGTCCACAATACGGTAGGCGTGGTAGCCTTGAAGGTTCCCACATCCCCTATCTGCCACATATACTACCTGGTACCTATCTTTGCCTTTAAGTTCGTGCTCCCGGTTGAATCTTTTCATGCCCTCATACACGGACCAAGAGACCTTGGTGTCCCCGCACCCGGCGCAATTGGACACGGGTCGCATGTAGGTTATCTCATCCTGTGCTGTATTCCGCTTAGCAGCCATGCTTGCACCTCCCTTCAGGGGGCCAGAATATGATCAATGTAGGAGAACCTCTCGTAGATCCTGGGCTCATAGGGGATACCGCAGTCGAAAACCTTTGCATCAAGTCCGTGCCTGTTTACCAAATCCAAAAGTTGCATATAGATGACCCTTCCATATCCTTCCTCGAACACGCAGATTTTTTCGATTGAAAGCTTGGTTATCAGCTTTTTGTACAGAGACTCGGGTTGGGGAAACACTACGGTGGTTTCAACGGCTACAATCCCCCCAAACTTCTTTAACAGGCGGTTCTTTAGGTTTCGGTCGTGCTTTACAAGCTGAAAGTCCTCTCGGAATGTACCGTTGAGCAGCAACAAGGTCCTGGGCTTCTCTCCGTATTGCTGCACCTTGTTCCCAAGGAAGTCGAAATATTCCCCAATCTTTTTTCTAAAGAGTGGAATCAGTTTCGAATGGAAGTTATGCTCACGCGGTCGGATATGGGGGCCTATGGTGACCAAGTGTTTGGGGTCCCTCGTGAAGCCTTTCCGCCTCATGTTGGCACCGAGATCGACGTCCATGGCGAGATCCACGGAAACCTCCCGGTAGGAAAGGTCGTAGTTCATGATAACTGCGAAGGGAGTACCCAACTCCTCGAACAACCGATAGCAGTTTTTCACTGTTTGGTGAGCGGTGAGGGGAGAGTGGAGTTCAAAGGTGGGCATGCGGAAATGAAGTGAAAAGAGTATCTTGTTGTCTTGCATGGTCTGGGAACCAGTTCCTTGACGATCGTCCCCGGAGGCTATGCCGAGCCCGCCGGTGTATGGCACAACATTAACTGCCACCCGGATGGCGTCCGCAGCGGTGTTGCCGCCGAGATGCTTGAAGGAACACATTACCCGGGAGCCTACAGGTATGCTCTTATTTTCGTCATCGGCGAAAGCGGTGTCACCGTAGACGAGGTCCCACTCGTCTTCAGTGAGAAACTCCCTCTTTTTGATGTCCCCCTTGCAGATCACCGCTCCCAAGGCAAAAGCGAAGGCATTATCTTCATTGGTGGTGGTTCCCCAGTGAGCAGTAAGCTGGTATTGGGCATCGTCCAAGGCCTGTCCAAGCTTGATTGCGAACGGGGTCGCTCTGGTGAGGTTTCCCGCCAATTGCTCGAAGCTTCCCTGAAGATCCGAGATGGGGGCTCCAGGATAACCAGTTGCCACCCTGACTCCAGCCTCCAGAGCCCCTCTGGCAACGGCCTGGTTGCCAGAAAGTCTGATTCTGCCTAGGTTAAGCGCACCGTCTTTTTTCATAACTCACCTATGCCCAAACTATGTCGCCTAGCCCGGATGTTTCATTAATTGCGGTCACAGCAGGCCATCATGAAATATCCGGGCTGGTGCTTGCCTTCTGCCTGAGCGCAGTGCCAGGAGGAATTTGGTTATGAGATTTGGGAGAGATTAATGCAGAGGTCGTGACTAAATGAACAGGAGGGGTTACCAGAAACAGTCGAAGTGCAAAAACGGTGGGAGTGAGGGCTGGTTCTGACAGCGATATATCGCATTATCAGGAAAGATTAATATATTCCGGACTACAATATTCTATAAGCAAGAGGTTCGCGCCCAGGAGAGTGCGGTTTTCTATGTTAAATGATCTCAATAGAACAGACAATGTTCCACTGAGACTATCACAAGCACATTTTTAGATTCATCTCCTACCCCAGCAATATACCACTATTTGTTACAGTACCTAGGTTTATGATACGACCGAGTCAAAGAATCTGTCAACATTAATCGGTAAGATTCACAAAGCGTATCTATCTTGAATACGTTATGAGTAAAATGCAGCTCTTTAATAGACCTCTGTAATTTACTTGAATGAATGTCAAGGTAGATTGCGTTATTATGGAAATTCACACAATGTATTGGGTGGGACTCGAATATGATATTTCTGCGAAGGAATTATCTGGCTATTTTTTAACATCTTCGGCCTTTCTTACTGCCTTTCTGGCCTTTTCAACCAGGTCATCAAACTCCTCAGATCGAGAGGTGTCGAAGACTCCACGCCCAGTTTGTACCCCTTTATCAAAAACATGTTCCGTATCGATGTGGTTAACTAAGGCTTTGGTAACCTCAAGCAGTCGCTTGTATTTTTCGTCCATCTTTCTGCCCTTTCTCAGAACGAGGTTTCAGCTTTCTTGTTTTTTCCCCTGACACCTGAAACCTGACACCTGGTACCTAATAACACCTGAAACCCTCAGATTTGTTGCTTAGTGAAGTTTATAAGATCATCTCTAGAACAGCAATAGTGAACTGTGCTAAGGTGTAACCCTAACGTTCCATACCCAAACCGGTAAAAATCGCTGCGCTCGCGCGACAGCACACCATCTGAGGATGTGCTCGGAACAGGACTCGACGTACGGTCAAGTACGCCTCGACCTGTCCAAGCCTGAGCGCAGCCTCATCTGGCGCACTCTTGCGCGTTTTCCTCGGCGTGGGTATGCAACATTAGG
>PPDG01000104.1 GCA_002899795.1 Desulfobacteraceae bacterium
AGCCAATTGTTCCGCTATAATCCCTAAATCCCAGGATTCATAAATTGATCAGGGAGCGCTATTGATGAAAATTACGGTTGAAGAGGTAGAGCACGTGGCAAGACTCGCTCGCCTGGAGGTTAGCACTGAGGAAAAGCAGAACCTCACAGAGCAGTTGAACGAGATTTTGCTCTATATGGAAAAGCTCAACGAGTTGGATACCACCGGGGTTGTTCCCACCTCACATGTCGTCGATCTTCACAACGCTTTCAGGGAGGATATTGTTGAGGAGTCTATGGATCGAACAGAGACTCTGAAAAACGCTCCGGAGGACAATGATGCTGAATTTGTGGTGCCGAGGGTAATCTAGCTCTCTAGCACACAGGGCAGGACGCTTTACGCGGAAGCTACCAGGTATTCCCATTTAATGTGCTTAAAGTCTTAATAATAATAGATTAATTTTACGTTATTGAGAAATAACTTCAAGGAAATTGTTGAAAGATTTAAACTCTGAGTTGGACCTTTGGAAAGACCAATCATGAAGCTATATGATTTGACCATACATGAACTACGCAGGCTATTGGATCAGGGAGAGACTACCGCCGAAGAAGTGACAGGTGCCATCTATGAACGAATTAGGATGTTGGAGCCCAAGGTTGCCGCCTATCTCTTCCTTGCTGAAGAGAGAGCAATGGAGGAGGCAAGAAGCTGGGATAAACAGGGCTATGGTGATACCACAAAACCCCTTGCCGGCGTGCCATTGGCCGTGAAGGATGTTATCTGTACCAAGGGGATTCGAACAACCTGTGGTTCTCATATCCTGGCTAATTTTGTGCCGCCTTACGACGCCACTGTTGCTTTGAAGCTTAAAGAGGCCGGCGGTATCCTCCTGGGCAAGACGAACATGGACGAGTTCGCCATGGGATCCTCCAATGAGAATTCGGCTTTTCGACCGACGCGAAACCCTTGGAATCTCGACCGTATACCGGGTGGTTCCAGCGGCGGCTCAGCAGCAGCAGTAGCGGCAGATGAGTGTATCGCTGCTGTCGGTTCGGATACTGGAGGGTCAATACGCCAACCTGCATCACATTGTGGAGTGGTAGGGTTCAAGCCTACTTATGGGCGTGTGTCTCGATACGGCCTCGTGGCGTTCGCCTCTTCCCTCGATCAAATCGGTCCCATTACCAAAGATGTCACAGACGCTGCTTTGCTGCTCAATGTAATAGCAGGGTACGACCAGCGAGATTCAACTTCGGTGCCCAGGGAGGTTCCGGATTACAGGGAGAATCTCCTGGAAGGTTTGGCAGGCGTCACGGTGGGAATTCCCCGGGAATACTTTGTGGAGGGGTTGGTCCCGGAGGTGGAACGGGCTGTACGGCAGGCAATTAAGACCCTTGAGAGTCTGGGGGCACGAGCCATCGAAGTCTCACTTCCTCATACTGAATATGGTGTAGCTGCCTACTACATAATTGCTCCTGCGGAGGCCAGTTCCAATCTGGCGCGCTACGATGGCGTCAAGTACGGCTATCGAGACCGGGAAGGGAAGACCCTCATGGAGATGTATCGAAAAAGTAGATCCGAGGGTTTTGGCGCTGAAGTGAAGAGGAGAATAATGCTCGGAACCTATGCCCTGTCAGCTGGCTACTACGACGCCTATTACAAGAAAGCGTTGCAGGTCCGTACCCTGATACGCGAAGACTTTCTCACGGCTTTTAAACAATGTCAGGCCCTGGTTACCCCGGTGGCGCCAACAGCGGCATTCCCTTTAGGGGAGAAGGTGGACGATCCCCTGCAAATGTACCTCTCGGATGTCTTCACCCTGCCAGCCAGCTTGGCTGGAATTCCAGGCATTTCTATTCCATGCGTCTTCACCAGTGAGGGGTTGCCCATTGGCTTACAGATTCTAGCACCCCATTTCGAAGAAGGATTGGCTCTCCGAGTAGCTTATAATTTCGAAAAGAACACTGACTTCCACCTCCGTCGGCCACCGCTTTAAAGTGGAAATTGGTTCAGCCCCTGACATTGGACATCCTAACTGTCTGATTTATAGAGACTAGAACAGTATTCAGAAGTTCAGGTCTATTTGTCCAATGACAGGGGCTGAACCTAATCATACCTACTTGTGTTTTTCGTATACAGCCCACACCGTTTGGGTATATCTGTTTCTATATCGTTCTCCTTGGTAAATGATTTTTCTGAACGCTCTTGCCGGCCATGGCTTTGGCTTTTCTGTTGCGAACATCTCCACAATTCGTAAAAAGTTCTTTTGAGATTGCCGTTCTAGGAATTCCCTAGCCTGCGTATAATTGAAAAACCATTTATGTCGGTCCATTGGAGGGTCGACGGGCAGGCCATAGTGAGCAAACGTGCCCCTTCCTCTTTCAATTGGGCGCCTCGCATCACGCCAACAGTTGGGAAGAGAGATGATAATATAATGCTTTGCGACTCTGATTATCTCATCGAAAATCGCGTGCATATTGTCCAAATGCTCAAGGACGTCGATACATAGAACACAATGGAACGCACCTGTTGCAAATGTTAGCCTGGTACAGTTCTCCAGGTTCAACCGTATGTCAGGTTTGCCAGCCACATCGATTCCTGTATATTCGACTCCTTCGAGAATGTCTCTGAGTGGTGCCTCAAAGCAGCCGACGTCCAGAAGGGAATCAGAAAGGTATGTCTGGAACCTTTTTGCAACGTACCTGCTCCGCGCTTCCCTACTGGGAAAATGAATGTACTCTGTTTGCAAGTGCATAAGTTTTCAGACCCTGTTCATCGAACTAATGTTGGGCATTCCAAGAGAAATTCAGTTCCCAAAAGACAGCCGATGATGATCCCGTGGATTATGTCCTTTCGCTCCAGAGACAAAGACAACCCATTTAGACGGGTATAGAGACATAGCAGACAGCTATGACTGACCTGCTGGCAGCGGCCAGCATAGGTAGGATACCCTGATTGCTTATTCGAATGCTTACTAGATTTGCGCCCCATAGGAAGCAGATAAAGATCTACAAGAAACCATAGGGTGGTTGAGAGGGGGTGTTTATTCCTCCTCCCTAAAATACCCTTTCGGTATCACCACAATACCTCTGGGAGTCACGGTGAAACGTTTGCGATCCTCACTCGGGTTGTAGCCAATTGTGGTTTTAGGTGGGATTATATTGTGTTTGTCGATGATTGTTTTTTTGATCTTACAGTGTCGCCCTACCACCACTCTATCCATAATAACTGACTCGTCTATCTGAGCCCAACTCCGGACTATCACATTAGGAGACAGTACAGAGTTTCGCACGATACCACTCACGATGCAGCCAAGAGCGACCAGAGAATCAAGGGCTTTCCCAACCCGAAAACCGTCAGACCGTTCGGTAGCAAAAACAAACTTGGCGGGTGGGGCTGCGGTCTGGTAGGTGTGAAGAGGCCACCTTTGCCCATAGAGGTTGAAGTAGGGTTCCACTCCGGTGAGATCCATGTTGGCGTTCCAGTAGGCATCCAAGTCTCCCACATCGCGCCAATAGGCAGAATCCCGGGTGTGGGGTTCCAATCGCAATTGCCGTTCGCCATCCGGCATGGTCATGTAGATATAGTCCTCGATTTTATTCTGTTGCCGGTAGGGATAGGCATAGATCCGGTGGGAGTTCAGGAGATTGGGAATGATGTCGCGGCCGAAGTCGACTTCATTTCCAGAGGTGAG
>PPDG01000100.1 GCA_002899795.1 Desulfobacteraceae bacterium
ATGTGTCTGAGCATGGAGCATAGAGCATGGAGCATAGAGATTGCGGATTTCGAATTGCGGATTTCGGATTTAACAAAAAAAAGCAGGCAGGGGGCAGCTAGCAGCCCCGCGACAAAGCTCGGGACAGGCAGGCAGAAAAGAACTAGGACTATTGCTTAGTGCTTGGTGCCTAGCATTCCTAGCGAGACTATTGCTCTTTGAGGAATGCTTACTTACAATGCCAAACCACAAGTGATAGTTGGAGAGCAGCTAATTATGAGGGATTAAGACGATGATCGACCTACCAGAGGGATTGTACGAAGTGGACCAGGCTTACCTGGTGGATGCCAGCAGAAACCGACTGTCTTTGCGCAATGTCACCTTTGAAATCTGGCTCGACAAGAAAAAACAGAAGCAATTGAGAGGCCGCGGCCTCATAAACAACTTCAACTTCTCTGAGATGCTGGAAGATTGCGAAGAGGTGGATCTCGTTCTTCGTTTTTTTGACGACTACTTTCTCTGGCTGAAAGAGCCTGTAATCCAGGTCGGCAAAGTCTTCGAACCGACCACTGAATCCTCTTGCATATTCACCGTAGGCGAAAGTATCTCCCCGGTGTCTGAAGACAAGTTCATAGAACTCACTGGACTAAAAGCACTAGGCAGTAAGGACTAGGCACATTTGTCATTAGTCATTTGCCTTCGGCGTCATTAGGTCACTACGCTTCGCTGTCATTTGTTGCGATTTGTTAATCCCAAATCCGCAATCCCTGAATTCCTGAATTCCTTAATCTCACATCCCACATCACACACCTTCACCTTGGAACATCTCCTCAGCTTCATTCTGAAATACCTGCAGCGTCTCTTCGCCCCAGAGGCAGAAGACCACTTCTTTGAGGGAAGTGTCCTCCTTTTTCAGGGTTTCGGCCGCAGTGGTCAGCATGATCCTGGCGCACCGGTCTTTGGGAAAGCCGAATATTCCGGTGCTTATGGCCGGGAAGGTTATACTCGCCAAGCCCTTTTCATTGGCGAGTTTCAAACTGTTCCGGGTGGCATCCGCCAGCTTCCGATCCTCATCGCCCTCCCCCATGCGCGGCCCAACTGCGTGAATTACATATCTCGCCTTGAGATCACCACCTGTGGTTATTGCAGCTCCCCCCACCGGAGCACCTCCAATGTGCTTGCACTCTTCCTGGATGGTGGGGCCCCCCTTGGTGCGTATGGCACCAGCCACTCCTGCGCCTAGGATCAGGTCTTTGTTTGCTGCGTTGACAATGACATCGGTATCCATCTCTGTAATATCACCCTGCAACAATACTAATTTCTTACCTTCAATGGTCCACTCCATGATGACCTCCTCATTTCGCCAAGTTCGGTCTTCCTGGGGTCTTTCAAAAGGAAAACAAGACTCGTGCCACCATGGTTATGATAACAGAGACGGTAAGGAGGGTGCCAATCACAACCATCAGTGCCTGTCCAAGGCCGGTTCTGTGCACGAAGCTTAGCCCCAAGGCAGAGAGATAAATTTCATAGAACTGAAAGAGAAGAATGAGGGGGAGCACCGGAATCCAGGCGAACAAATTAACCGCACTGGCATAGCAGACCACTCTGAATGTGGCCTCGTAGGTTCCGCCGGTGCGCAAGAGCTTGGTGAACAGGAGATTCAGAATCGCGGCACTGAAAAAGGGCATCCACAAGGCCGCAAACATCATCAGTAAGATCCAGGGGGAAACACTGCCCGACATTGCCACAGTGAGACATAAAGAGACCAGAAAAGAAAAGCCGGTGCAGAAAAGGAAGAAGACATAGGGGCCCAGAAGTCCGCCCTCCAGCGGCATACTCGGGAAAAACTTACGCGGGCTGAGGAGCACTGCTTTTGCTGTCCCCAAGAACCCTTTGAGAAGTCCGGCCCCTGAAGGCTCGGGTTGCACGGGCTCCGGCATACCGGAGTTGTACGATGCACCATCTTCCATTGCGCACCTGCAGAGTAATAGAGGTCTATGCCAAAAGGGCATGGCTGCCAAAAAGGCATTGAAAAAGGGTTAGGCTGAGTTACCTAACCCCTTGAGTTCATTGGAGGCGGCACCCGGATTCGAACCGGGGAATAACGGTTTTGCAGACCGTTGCCTTAGCCACTTGGCCATGCCGCCTTTTCTTTATTTTTAACCACTTACAGTCGCGGATGTCAAGCTTTTCCTCTTCGAAGTGCTGAACGCTCCTCATTCAGCAAAGCTGCCAGCCGCTTGTCTTTTTCGGCCCAAAGTGCATTCAGCCAACTCATGAATCTCTTGCGGAATTCCCGGTCCTTAAAATAATCGCCTGATAGCTCTTCATCGATTGGCAACGATTCTACCCTCACCTTGATCTCGGTAACTCTGCCGCAGAGAAAGGCCCAAAAACCCTCTGCCCCCTCTGGGTACGCAATGGTTACATCCAAAATAGAGTCCAGTTGCTCTCCCATGGCTGCTAAAACGAAAGCAATACCGCCGGCCTTGGGTTTTAGCAGATGGGAGTAAGGCGAGCGTTGTCTGCGGTGCTTTTCCGCAGTGAATCGCGTTCCCTCCACAAAATTCATGATGGATACTGGAAGTGTCTTAAATTTCTCGCAAGCCCTCATGGTGGTTTCTATATCTTTTTGGGCTGAGGATGAGCGTTCCAGGAACGGATAATCCAATGCCCACCAGGCCAGACCCAGGAACGGTACCCAGAACAACTCTTTCTTCAGAAAAAATTTGTAGAATGGAGCCTTGCGGTATAAAATCTTCTGCAAAACCAAGATGTCCGTCCACGACTGATGATTGGCCACCACCAGGTACCAACGATTCATTTTCAATCCATCAGTACCGTCAACATCCCAGTGAATTTTATTTATGAACCTCATAGTACAGTTGTTAAAAAAAATCCAAATGTTGCCAATGCCAATCATTACTTTACTACAGAGCTTACGCCATGCAGGCGCCGGCACACAATGCTTCAAGAGCGCTACCAGAAGAAGCACCATCGTCCAGAAAATGGTGTTGATGACGTACAGACCGAGTAACAAAACCCCTTTCACAGGACCTGGTAAAAAACTCAGCATTTCTTATCCCTGAAGTTGGATTGAAGGTGAGCGTAGGTTCATTTGCAGCCTCGTTCATACTCGTCCAGAGGAAAGGTGTCAAGACTTATCGCAAAAGAAATAGATGCCAAAACGGCGGCTCAAGGTCTCGTTGTTCCACAGCCTCCCTCTTGACCATGGCTCTTGCCAATTTGGTCCTGGAAAAATGGGAATCTCCTGAGATATTCTCTATTGATCTAAAGCTCCGTCACATGCTATAAGATGGCTCTCCAAAAGAAAAAAGCGGGAGTAGCTCAACTGGCAGAGCATCAGCCTTCCAAGCTGAGGGTTACGGGTTCGAAACCCGTCTCCCGCTCCAGTGATACCAAGGGCTTACATGAACAAGTGTAGGCCTTTTTTTTCCTCTTGCCTCTCCAGAAATACACTTCGTGCTATCTCACTCTAAAAAGTTTACATAATCCCATTATCAGACTGTCGGTTTTTTCCACCTTATACTGCTGCCCGGATATTTCATGAATTGCTGTCGCGAGACCACGAAACTGGGAACCCGCTTGCGGGACTGAGCGGAGCGCAGCGAGCGCGAAGAGGATGGGCGTGCCACCTGGCAACCGCAG
>PPDG01000492.1 GCA_002899795.1 Desulfobacteraceae bacterium
ACGATGGATATAGGCATCGGCGGTGTCAGGGATGTCGTAGTTGATCACGTGGGAAACCCGGGTCACATCGATTCCCCGTGCGGCAACGTCGGTGGCCACGAGAATTTGAAAGGTGCCGTTGCGAAAGCCGTCCAAGGCAGCCTGGCGTCGTTTCTGGGACAAATTACCCTGCAGGGATGTCGCCTTGAAGCCGGTCTTGCCCAGTTTTGCGCCCAGGTTTTTAGCGCGGTGTTTGGTGCGGGTAAATACCAGCACCGACTTGGTGTCGGTATGACGCAGAAGCTCCACGAGCATAGCCGTCTTGCGGTGTTGCTCGACCGGGTAGAGCGCGTGGCTGACGGTGTCCGCCGGGGCGGTGGCACCGATCTGGACCGTGACCGGATGATCCAACACGTCGCCGGCCAAACGCCGAATTTCGGCGGGCATTGTTGCCGAGAACATCAGGGTCTGCCGCTTCGTGGGTAGATGGCTCAGGATCCGCCGGATGTCGGGCAAAAAGCCCATGTCGAACATGTGGTCCGCCTCGTCGAGGACCAGCACCTCCAGCCGGGAAAGGTCGACAGTCTTTCTGCCAATATGGTCAAGCAATCGACCGGGGCAGGCCACGACGATCTCGGCACCCCGTCTCAGCTTTTCCACTTGTGGGTTGATACCCACCCCGCCGTAGACGGTGACGCTTCGCAGGCGGGTCTGCCGCCCCAAGGTGTTGATGTCCCCATGAATTTGTTCCGCCAGCTCCCGTGTGGGTGCGACGATAAGGGCGCGGATCCGTCCGCGGGGACCCCGCCTGAGACGGTGGAGGATTGGCAAGGCAAACGCGGCGGTCTTGCCGGTGCCGGTCTGGGCCAAGCCCATGACATCAAGCCCCTGCATGACCGGGGGAATCGCCTTGGCCTGAATCGGTGTAGGTGTAACAAAGCCCGCCGCGGTGATACCGGCAGCGACGTGCGGGTGAAAATTAAACGCATGAAAATCCATAATACTCCTTTTTCCTTGTTCCATAAAAAAAGCCCCGGAGTTATTCCGGGGCGTACGATGTCATTGTGTTTATCGTTTCTTAACCAGGAACAATACGTAGGGTACGGAAACTACCAGCTTTCACAGTAGGTTGTCAAGCAAATTCGGTGCTCACGCCCTCAGCGCGCCTGATTTATTGTTTTGTGGCGTCGTGGTCGGGGCAAATTATTCTACTTGACGCCGACGCCGTGGTCGAAGGAACTAAAGAATGTGCCCCTCTACTATACACATAAACGTCAAACGGAGACTTGACCCCTTTAGGACTATTTCACATTCCTTCAAGTAGCTTGTAATACTCCTTGAGGCTACGAATGGATTCCGTCGTGACTTGGAAAAAGATCCAACTGAGAACAAGGATTCCTATTGTGAGTCCGATCTTCCATGCCCGCGTAGTTTGTGGACGCCACCAAATCAGGGGCAACGCCAGAGGCCCCACAAAACAGACTGCGATGATAATAAAGGATTTTCGGAAATACCATTGAATCTTCTCCTCTGCAAAGCGTGGGTGGTGGGAGGCATCCAGAAACTCACCGCAGTGTTTACACTTTATAGCGTCGTCTTGAATTTCTTCAGCGCAGAAGGGACACTTTTTCATTATCATCTCTCTTGGTAAAATTATTCATTAGACAGAAATTTTCCTGCATAGCCCAATAATAGCACCCCCCAAAGCCCCTGCAATCAAAACAATTCTGCAAGATCCACACCGGAAGGTCAAGTAGTGAAGCCAGAAGTGGCGCATTGGGGTGGGCGGGTGCGAAAGTTAATATTACATCCCTCTATGCGTAACAAAAAGGCTGACACGTAAAAACAAACTGGAAGGCTTGGTATTGGGTGATATGCCAGATGTAATTACCTGGAAGGTAATACAGGTTTGCGCGCGCCACTTTTAGTGCCCTTACCTATTACAACAAATGGCAGCGAAGCGTCTTGACCTAATGACGGCGCAGCCACATGACGCGAAGCTCGAGAGAGCTGAGCTCTGCTGCCAGCCTGTCCTGCCTGTCCCGGGCATAGTCCCGGGGAGTTCATCGAATGGGTCGAAGGGCCCGACTTCTCGTCTCGCGCGTCTCGCTGGCTCACGTAGTGAGCTCCCTTGCGCCCTGAGCCTTCAGCCTTACGCCTCCTATCTTAGCTTGGTCCGACCACCGACCCACGACCGAGAGTTTGAGACATTGATCTTGGGTGGGAAATCTATTGGGCGGCTTGTGAAGGTGGAGAGGGGAGAGAAGGGAGATTTGCTTTATAATCGCCCCAGCAACTCCTCCCTGATTCTCACCATGGCCATGGTGTCTTGAGCACAATATGTTAATAGATCCTTTTTGATCTTTTCCTTCTCTTCCGGCGGTGTTTCGCGGTCGATCATGCGCAGATATTGCAGTGAGGCCATCTGCCCTTCCTGAATCGCCATACCGTCGTACTCCATCTCCGGCACTACAGCCGGGAGCACTGCCTTGAGTGAGAAGGAGCCGTGAAATTCGGGGTGGTAATAGTGATTTTTGACCACCACGTGTAAATCGTAGAGGCGATCAATTACTGCGTGCAAACGGGCCCTGTAATGGGGTAAGTACTCGACCAGCCCTTCCAGTACCCCTTTCTCGTAGGTTGTGTACACCACGATGGAACCTTTTTCCCCTAGCGCCTTCAAAAGAGTCTCTGCAAACTCCTCCCTAGGGTCTTTATCCTCCAGGCACAGATATTCCTGGTGCTCGATGTTTCCATTCTCATGCATGATGTCATTCGACCATTGAAACGGTACGGTCTGATAGGGCCTGGTGCCTCCATATTTAGGGATTGCCGGGCCGATGGTTTCAAAATCCAGAAAATGGATGGGGTGTTCAACCTTCATCAGCTCACCACCTAGTTCGGGAGCTATGTACTCTTTCTGATTGACAACGCAGTCCCTTCTTAGCTGCTGGATTGCACTGAGGGGGAAGTCAGCCGGAATGTCACGCATATCCTCTACACCCATAGCCCTCAGCTCTTTCTGTATTTTCTCACTTATCCCTTTCTCGTTCACAACCCAGTACTCGGGCATTGCCTGAGTGCAGTGTTCCCAGAAATTGCAAAGGTAAGGTTTTTTGCAATGGGGCGAAGGAAGAATATCCGGAGGTACGTTTTTTCCCAGCATGTCTTTGAGTGCGGCCAGCTGTGAGGGAATCACCCCTTGCTGAGACAGGGCTTCCTCGGTCTGATCAGAGAAGGTTAAGAAACTATTGAGATCAAGATTTCTGCCGTCATACACGTACTGATTATTGATGTGCATTATGCCTGCCAGGCTTACTGACAGCCCTGCGCTCTGAAGCACGTGCCACTGAACCGCCACATCGGGCACGTGCTCCTTTTTCACCTTGGTGGAGGACTTCACTTCGATCAGGTTCCAGGCGCTATCATTGACTCTTTGCAATACATCCACGCGAATCCGGACACCATCCTCGAGAAATGCCGCCTCGTAGATGGCAGGTACATCTCGATGTTTTAGAACTTCTAACGTGGACCGAACAGCGTCCTCGTGGTGAAAGTGGTCTTCCTCTATGCGGACACCCCCGGGGTAGATTTCAGTGGCAAGTCGCCCCACTTCATGTCCCGTGTCGAACATTGCCTGTTGAACCGGGTCAGTTTCC
>PPDG01000238.1 GCA_002899795.1 Desulfobacteraceae bacterium
CCATGGCCTATTTACAGCATGGCTGTCGCATGGAGCTAGCGATCGGTAATTACAGTCGGGCAACTGGTGCCGTCGAGCGTTTGCTGTCTGAGAAGCAAATAGAGCTGGATCGAGACGGCTTGAGCTACAAGAAGCTATGCCGTGGAA
Organism: Desulfobacteraceae bacterium; assembly: GCA_002899795.1. Taxonomy (GTDB): domain Bacteria; phylum Desulfobacterota; class Syntrophobacteria; order BM002; family BM002; genus BM002. The sequence continues at coordinate 148 of PPDG01000238.1, forward strand.
TGATGCAGGTCATGATAAATGATCTCGAGATCGACATGAGGCGTACTCGCCATGACTCTTCCCTAGATGATCTGCCATTTCCTTTGGAATAGGGGATGTCTATAACAAGAATCCGGGCCCTCAAAAATCCTGCTGTGCAGGGGATGACCCGACTTTGTTTTCCCCCTGGAAGGGACTTCAAGATAGCTGGATCCGGTCTCCCCGGTCCACGCTCAGCATTCAACTATCAGCTATCAACTAGTCGAGAATATGAACCGCAGAACCGCAGAACAAGGAACCGCAGAATATCGAAGTGAAAAACATTGTCTCATTGCTTTCAAAAACTTCTGTTGTTCGAAATTCCTTGTTCGATATTGTCCTTCGGACTCCCCACCCTGCGGGCGGGTCCCCAGTTTCGATATTCAAAATACAAAAGAAGCTGAATCCCGCTCTAAGCTGTAGTGAAAGTTCTGTACAATTTAGCCCTAGGCAGAACCATTGAACTCTAACCCCCTCGCGTTACCAGGTTGGGCCTCAGGATCTTGCTTTTGTAGTGAGATCCTGGAAAAAAAGGAAGACTTTTGGAGTGGCCCAGTCTATTGGGCCAATAATTTTCTCAACAACAATCCCATCTTTATCGATGATGAAGCTTTCCGGAACTCCGGTTACGCCATAGAGAGGCCTGATATTCTCTCTGGGATCCAGCAGGGCAGGGAAGGTCAAATTCATTGTTCGCATAAAAGGGGCCACAGCTTCACGCCCCGTGGAGTCAATACTGACGGAGAGGATTTCAAAGTTTTCATCTTTGAATCTTTCATACAGTTTCTGCATGGAAGGCATTTCCTGCCTGCACGGGGGACACCAGGTGGCCCAGATATTGACAAGAACTACCTTGCCTCTGAGGTCAGAAAGACTAACCTGCTGACCATTGAGATCGGGGAAGGTAAAGTTGGGTGCTGGAAACCCCACTTGGATCTGTTTTGTGGTTGTTACGGTTGAGTCTCTCTCATTCCGCAAAAGAAGGATCACCAACACTGAGGCAACAAAGACAAAAAGAATTGTCAATGACAGCTTTAGGCTTGGTCCTGGTCGGGTCTTTGTAGCATTCACTGATGTTACCTCAGACTGTCTGGTTTCGGCTTTTCACTTTACAGTTTCGATGTGTCAAAGTCAAAATGTCTCTCATCACACGCACTGATATGAAAAGAAGAAAAGGGGCTGCACCTATTTGTGCTCGGCGCTCAACATTCAACTATCAGCTATCAAGTCTTTGAGAATATAAACCGCAGAACCGCAGAACAAGGAACCGCAGAATGTCGAAGTAAAAAACATTGCCTTACTGCTTTTAAAAACTTCTGCTGTTCGAAATTCCTTGTTCGATATTGTCCTTCGGACTCCCCACCCTGCGGGCGGGTCCCCAGTTTCGATATTCAAAATATATAGGAGGCTGAATCCAGCTCTAAGTTGTATTGAAAGTTCTGCACAATATAGCCTTAGGCAAAGCCATTCAATTCTGACCCCCGCAAAGCGGAACCCTGGGCTGGCTTTGAGGATCACGCTCTCTGGGCCTAATGAAATAACGGCTTGACAGGCAGTGCCACAATGTAGTATCCGAGATCAAGGGCCGGACCTTTTCACTGATTAAAACAGAAATGATCTCAATAGGTTGCAATAATTAAGAGAATAATTGGTTGGAGAAAAAGGAAATCAGGTCATGGCGGAGGTATGTTGGAAGGACATTATCTGGACAGGCGCAGACAAGGAACTGGGCATTAAAGAACTCCTCACAGTCCTCAAGGGTTACGGTTCCCTGGAAGTGCTCCACTTTGAAAATCCCAGTAAGTACAAGGGCGAGCTAAGTGTGTGGCTGGACGAGCAGGGGCTAAAACATATCAGCCTTTTTCATTTGGAAGTCCTCGGCGAGAAGCGCAGGGGGTTAGGCCGGGAGATGATAGAATGCCTAAGGAAGATATTTGGCGGTGATGTCTACGTCCAGGACCCGGGTGAGATTCCAGCGGCTAAGGGGACGGCCGGCAGCATCCACGTGCAAGAGCCAAATCGGGAAAGCGCTCTGTTCTGGATAAGGATGTTTGAGGAAAAACTCATCCAGTCAGTGGAGGGAGATCTCATGGACCTCGATGAAAACACTTCACCAGAGGAGCTGGAAATCGTCAAGAGAAAATTCTCCGGTGACATCGATGAATAATATACCCGCAACCTACCTCATCTAATGGAAAATATAAGACAACCTATGATTGTCAGGGTCGCCAAACAAGAAGATTACGCGAAAGTTATAGAAATTGAAAAGCTCTCATTTCCAACTGCGTGGGATTACGACTTTTTGGAAAAGATTTCAAAGGATATATTTCTTGTCTTTAACGGGCAAGAGGTCTGCGGCTACCTAATCGCCGGTTGCTGTCATGAAAATATCGTTGCGACTATTTTGAAGATTGCTGTTCACCCAGAACATAGACGGAAAGGCATTGCCACAAATCTTGTTCACAAATTGGTCGAAATATTGAAGGATAGAAAGATTACTGAGATCGATGTGATTGTTATAGACGGATGTAAGCCTGCGATATTGTTTTATAAGAAAGCCGGTTTCAAGACTGTATCCACAATTCCGCAAGCTTCTAATGATGACCTGCACGAAATGAAACTTACCATAGGATGAGATGAATTTTTTGCTCCCGGCTGCACCTTACCCAATGTGAAAGGGGCACGTCTCCGTTTGAATCCTGTAAAGGTCGAAAGCCCTTTCCCACCTGTCACCCAATAATGGTTTCAATTGACTTTCCCCGCTGACATGATTACGTTCCGCGAAATCGCCACTCAGATAAAATAAGGGTCGCACATGCTACCTTGCCACGTTATGGAAAGAGGGGACGTTGGTGCAGAACGTCCACAAACCACATCGTACTTTCAACTTTCAATGACCAGTCGCTCTGAGGGAACACTGGGCAACTTCTCCAGGAACGTCCCCTTCGTTTTTCTGTTTCTGCTCCTGCTCATAGCTTGCAGTTCCACTGACATTCCACTGCCGCAGTCCATTGGATCAATGCGGTTAGAGAAGGTTCAATCCGGTGAGGAGGCAAGGCGGGAAATTGATCGGCTGCACGGAAAGCAAATCAGCTTTCTGCGGGGATATATTGGCACTTATGTGGCTGAAAATGGCAGTGGGCAGCTTTGGGTTTCGGAGCACAGTTCTGAAAGAGAGGCTGCCGAAGCGATCGAGAAGATGGCCCACGGCATGAAGCAGGGGAAACAACAACAATTCAGGCATTTTCGGAAAATGATGATCGAGCAGCGTGCGGTCTATTTAGCCGTAGGCATGGGCCAGGCACACTATTTTTTTCAAAAAGGGGCCGAGGTAATCTGGCTTGCTGTTGATCCTTCGCTGGCTAAAGAAGCCATAAGGGACGCCGTGAGGAAGATAAAATAGAGAGCATAGGAAAAGACAGTGGGCAGGGAGCAGCAGGCAGGAGCGCTGCGCGTCATATGCCTTCG
>PPDG01000427.1 GCA_002899795.1 Desulfobacteraceae bacterium
AGGAAAAACGCACTAGAGTGCGCTAGATGTGGCTGCGCACAGGCTCGGTCAGGACGAAGCGTACTTCACCGTACGTGAGATCCTGGCCGAGGCGAGCACGGCCGTCCCGCCAGAGGCGGGACTATGGCGCGAGCCTAGCGATTTTTGCCGGTGGGGGTTTGCAACGTTAGGGTGAACCCTCACCGCACTAGGTGGTTTCGTCGCCAAGGGGATTTCCTTCGTTCTACTCAGGCCGAGCTCACCTCTCTAAGAAATGGGATGGGAAACAAAAGGTTTAGAGGTAGGGATTTTCACCCAGCTGCCCGCTGGCCAATCTCAATCTTGATATCTTATCCTGGACTGTCGATTATCACCTGTTCTGATTTTATTAAGAGGGTAGGGTCCTTCTTTAAGTATTTTTCTATTGTCTGTTTCATCCCTCACAACTGGGTACCAACTGGATGTCTCATAATAGTGGCTGGAAGTTACCAGGTAAGTATGGCCCGCTTCTACTGTCAAGGCAACATCTACATTATCTACGGACTTGTGGGTGTAATATATGTTGTATCTGTATCGGCCGTCTTCTCCATAAGCCATAACTAAGGACGAGGCGGAGAAAGACACGGTTACATGATAATCCCCAGGCAGAACCTCTATGGCAACGGCGGGAAGAACGTTTTTACCACTGGGGATTTTCCGGCCATTTACAGACCTGATCCTTATCGTCTCCCCCTTACTGATAAGCTTTGCAGTTTGGTCACTTGGTAGTTGCGGGCCTTGGTACAACCTGTAGGACCGCAAGTCCATCGTGCAACTCAACAGAAAGCCCGTGAGGACAACGGAGCTGAGAATACTTAACAAATGAGGGATATTCCCTATAGCAAACCTCTGCATATTATCAACCTTGAAGTTGTGGCTTCACTTCTTCAATCTTATTTCAGGCTCGTGAAAATACATATATCTATAAATAGCGTCAGGTCCGTGGCAATCCATACAAAAGGTATTATAACTCATATTCCTCAAAAATCTAAAGCCCTTCTCAGTGTTCCCCTTCGCCCCTTTTCCGGCCGCCATTTCCATGAGTGAAGGACTCCACTCATGGGCATTATGGCAGGTAGGACAGGAAATATTGCCCACATTTTTCTCCCTGCCGTCCACATCGAATAGGGGCATATAGTTAGTTCCTTCCTTACTGAATATCGTGATGTTAGTTAACAACTTTTGGGCGGGATGGGTTGCTACAGCCGGAATTTTCTTTTCTGCAATGTTTCCCTTGGAATGACAACTGGTGCATAGTACGTCCATTGCATTTGCTTTTTCATTAATGGGACCGTAGGGTCGTGCCCAGAGTTTGAGTTTGTTAGGAGCTTTATGGACCAGATGGCATGCTCCACATGACCCTGACGTTTTGACCGTCTGGCCTAGGAAGTTCTCGGCCTTGGGAGCCGTTTTACTCAGATCGTGGACTGTTCCCTCAACACGTGCTTCATTGACATGGCAGATTTTGCACAGTTCTGGTGAGGGGAAATTCGCTTTTCTCAAGAAGCTGTTCGTGGTGTCACCCTCCACGTTTTGCGGTTCATAATTTTCCAGCGGCCCGGATTTCCTCGGGTCCCAGTTGTGCGGCTCGTGACAGGTAACGCATACAATCCTGCCGTCGTCCATTCTGTCGCCATCTTCACTGTATAAAGGAAGTACTCCGGCAACTTGTTCATTGATATGTCCGATTTTCGTTTCTTTTATAGGGACATCAACCGGATGGGAATTTTCCCCTGTGAGTTTTGCTTTTCCTGCTCCGTTCTTGTTGTGGCAGCCAGTACATAGCTGGGTGCCGAAATCCCCTTCGGCAGCCAGCGGTTTTGCCCACAGTCTTTTACCCGAGGCGTTATGTGGTATGTGGCATGCTCCACACGGACCCGAGACACGTGCGATTAATTCCTGCAGGTTCTTCTCATCCGGTGCGGTCACTTCAAGGTTATGGTCAGAAGTCATCAATTGTTTCTTGTCCTGGTGGCAGGCCAGGCACAAAGTTGATGATGCGCTATTAGAGATTCTCAAGAAACTGTTTGAACCTTCTCCCTCGACGTTCTTCCCTCCGGTGTTGAGCGGGTTGTCTGGATCCCATCTGTGGACATCATGGCAGCTAAAACATTGTACGCCGCCAGACGGATTCCGGGTTCCGTCCTCTAGAAACAGTGGTAGCCTACTGCTTGTTGATTTTTCAGAAGAGAGGGCAACGGTGAGAGGGTGGGAGAACTTGCCGATCTGTTTTCCCTTTAAATCCGAGTCCTGGCCATGGCAGGCAAGACACTGCTGCGATACCGGCTCACCGGGACTCGGCGGTTTGGCCCACATTCTTTTCCCCGAAGCGTTATGCGCTAGGTGGCATGCGCCGCACGGGCCTGACTCGGAAGGTTTTTGTTCTCTTATATTTTTCTCGTCCGGTAATGAAACCCGTAAATCGTGTTTGGTCTCAATCAAAGATTTTTGTTTTTCATGGCATATTGTGCAAAGCTTCGAGGCTTTGTTTTCCATAACTGTCAATTTGTCTCCCTTAGCACCGTGAACTTCATGACATGTTTGACAGATAACTCTGTCTCCGCTCCTTGACCGCTTGCTCCCGGCGTCAAAAAGAATCTCTGGAATATCATATGATTTTGTTTTGACTGGATGACCATGATACCGTTTGAAGGCCGCCTGCTTTGTATGGCACATCTCACACATCTGGGAATCGATGTTGTCCTTTCTGAGAAAAGAAAGTCCTCCGGAGATGCTGGCATCCGTATTGGAACCTCCCCCGTGCGCTGTGTGACAGGTGCCGCAGTAAATTTCGTCTTTATTGCTCAAGGGCAAATCGGCAGGAACGGTAACATTCTTTGAGGGCTTCATGAATGTCCTGTGCCCATTGTATTTCCAGGTCACAGATCTTGAGTCCATGACGTAGCCGTCATGGCAGCTGTAACACATCTCTTCAGAACTGACCACGCCCTGGGTGTCTTTCATGAGGACGTTGCCCGGCTGCCATTCAATGAGCGTTTCCTTATCAGTTCTAAAGTCGTCTATCCACATTACATGACAAATAGCGCAGTTTCTTTTTGAAGATTTTTCTAGAGCAATTGCACTTGAACAGAGGGAAAGGACTATAGAGATCGTCAGTAGATATATGTAGAGTCTTGAATTTGCCATTTAAATTAGTCGCTCATATAGTGGATTAGTTAGTTTTAAAATCCACCCCGATACCGTCGGGATGGTAGAGTTAAGCTTTGCTTATGAAATGATAATTGAGGGTCTCCCGTTATTATGGTCACTCGTCAGAAACCGATAAAAGAATACCTTCCCCTACCCTGGCGGGAGGGGATAAAGGGGAGGGGGAATAATAATTAGATGGCTTCATTTTATCTTTCACCCCCACCTTAGTCCTCCCCCGTCAAGGGGGAGGAGATTTGAGGCTTCAGCACAGAGACGAGGATCGTTCACTAAATCGCCCCCTATGGGGACGCCACCCTTTCGGGGTGACTTCTTTACTTTTCATCACCGGTTCCAAGTCACTCGTGTGAGATCCAGGTTTTCCGCTCGACACTTGAAACAGCAGCCACTGTAATGCACCAATGGAGATAGCTTTCCGAAAGAAGTCCCAGTGTATTTTTTAAA
>PPDG01000523.1 GCA_002899795.1 Desulfobacteraceae bacterium
ATTAAGTAGTAGTAGTGCAAGTCAGTGTCCAGGGTAAAACCAAAAAAACTGGGGCGGTCCACGTTCAGACCACCACTGCCGCCGGTGAGAGAAGTCCAGTTGCGCATAGCGTAGCCAATAATAAATTGGGCTGCCATGGTGGCGATAGCCAGATAGAGCCCGCGCAAGCGTAGGGAAGGCACTCCGAAAATCATTCCCACACCCGCCGCTACCAGGCCTGCGGCTGGAAGTGACAACCAGAACGGCCATCCTGCTTTCATAAAAAGAATAGCCGAGGTGTAAGCACCGACCCCCATAAATGCTCCGTGTCCCAGGGAAATCTGGCCGGTGTAGCCGGTGAGGAGATTGAGGCCATGAGCGCCAATGATATAGATGCCAATCATGTTGGCCATATGCTGAACGCTGAAACCAAAAATTCCGCTCAACCAAGGAGCACTAAAAGGAAGCCCTACAAAGAGAAACAGCAGAAGTCCCCCCATCCAACACTTGAGCCAGACGGTCTGGAAGATTTTCTCGTCGTCTTGGTAGGTGCTATGAAATAAACCTGTGGGCATGGTATCTGTCACCTAGGGTTGAGATCGTAGTGCATAGCACTTTGGTAAACAGTAAAAGTAAACGGTGAGACCAGTTATTTGTTATCCGTTATACGTTACAGGTTGCTTTCTGACCTCCTTGCCCCGCCGTAGCTTTAGCGAAGGTGGGTGAGTCCTACCTGCTGTACTCTGTCTTCTGCTTTTTTTGAAATCCGCAATCCGAAATATACACACTGCCGTCTGTCAGCTGTCCTTTTCCCCTCAGCCCTTACCCTTAACCGTTTATCTTCTTTTTCGCTATGCTCTATGCGATCTTCAGACCCTTTCAATCTCCACAGTCCCAAAAAGGCCGTAGGGCTTGATCATCAGAATCACCACCAAGACCACAAAGGGTGCCACCTCTTTGACCCCACCACCGAAGTAGATATCAAGGTATCCGCCCATGAGGTTTTCAAGTATGCCAATGGCCAGCCCGCCGATGATTGCCCCAACAATACTATCAAGGCCTCCAAGAATAACCGCCGGGAACACTTTGAGACCGAAATCGGCCAGAGTTATGTTGATACCATTGATGTTGCCTATGAGCATGCCGCCCACGGCAGAAACAACCGCGGCAATACACCATGATATGGCAAAGATCCGTTTGACGCTAATTCCCATGGATTGCGCAACCTGCTGGTCATCTGCGGTGGCACGCATGGCAATGCCCGACCGGGAATACTTGAAAAACGCAGCAAAAACAGCCATAAAAAGCAGGGCAAACCCAAAAGTCCAGAGGTATACTTCAGAGACAACTATACCCTGGAATCTCAGGGGTTCCTGGGGAAAGATCTGGGGAAACACTCTTATCTGGGTTCCCCAAAAAAGGGTAACGATGCTCTTGAGCACGGTAGCCAGCCCAATGGTCACCATGATTACGGTGATAATGGGCTCCCCGATCAGCGGCCTGAGCATCAACCGTTCTACCAGCAGACCGAGAACCACTGAAAAGGCCATTGTGATGATAAAGGCCCATACAAAGGGAACCCGCATATCTACCACCACCCAGAGACAAATGTACGCCCCCATGAGAACGAACTCGCCCTGGGCGAAGTTGATTACGCTGGTGGCCTTGTATATCAGCACGAACCCCAGGGCCACCAGGGCGTAGACGCTGCCAATGACCAAACCGGTGACTACAAGTTGACTGAAATGGAGGAATCCCGGGCTCATCTATACTCTCCGTCGCTGAGCACTTACAAAGTCAATTGCCGATTGGTTTATTCGTTCATTAGTTTTCGTAAGCGGTAAGCCGTAAGCCCTTCGACAGGCTCAGGACGCTTCGCGCAGTAAGCGGTAAACAATTCATCTGTTTGACTAATTTTCTAATTCTCTAATTTTCTAATTAACCAACCTGCCTTCTGTCCTCTACCTATTACAACAAATGACAGCGAAGCGTAGTGACCTAATGACGCCGAAGGCACATGACGCGAAGCTCGATTAGAGCTAAGCGCTGCTGCCCGTAAGAACCAGCTGGACAAAAAGAAAGGAGTACCCTTTGTTGTGATCAATGGACGAGGAATACACGGATGGTCCGCAGCAGCTTATGAACAGGCATTAGAAGGACATCAATAACTTACCCTGAAGTCACAGCAAATCGTAACAGATATTCCAATATCGTCCTAATTCCCATTTTTTTCTACTTCAGTATATCCCTCAAAATCTAGATTCTCAGGTTGGCTGAATTCTATTTTTTCAGAGGTACCTGTTACACGGAGCTTGTTATCAACAACGTCAAACCTGAACTCATCTACCTGCACCTCACCTTTCCCGATTATCCATACACCAAAATCTATCAGGCTCGTGTCACGAGGAATGTCCAAAACAATCATCTGCTTATGCCAATCGGTATCGCCATGGACCACTCTATCGTACATATAATCATAGTTGATCAAACCACCGTAAGTGGATACTCTCATAAATAATCCAGCTGCATCCTTTACCCCAAGGGTCTTCATGTAAAGAGTCATCCTCACTCTTTCTCCGAACCAGTCAGGTCGTGGTTTTATCGCTTGCCAGAGTGTGCCCATAGTGTTTCCTTCTACCTCTCTTGACCTTATATACGCTGAATATTTCCCAGTGAAAGGATTATCTGTAGTAACACCAGCCTCATAATTTTCTTGATTGTGATGCGCCCAAGGTCTTGGCAAGGGTTCGGCAAGTGAATATGACGAATTCAGAATGATGATTAGCATCATTGAGATCAGTATCCTCATCTTCTCCTCCATTCCGAAACTGATTAGAAGAAATAACTTAGCTCAAGCATGTGAAGCTCCAAGCCTGGATTCCGATTATAGATGCTGGCGTTGGACATGTGCTGGAACCGATAGCCCACACCCAGATTATCACTGAGTTTGAAGCTTATGCCCACATGACTAATAAATTGAATGGGCCCCCCGAAGTTTTCCTGTCCAAACTTATGCTCACTCAAAAGTGCAGCACTGATCCCTCCGTCCAGGAGAATTCGATCTTGAACCATGCTCAGTGTAATACTCGGACCGGCCGAGCCGATGAAACCTGTATCCCCTCCCCCCCTGAGAGCACCAGCCGAGAGGTTGATTCTGGTGCTCAAAGACCAACCTGAAGTTAGTTCCCAACTCCATGGCAGTCCGTAGGCTGCATACATCTCATATTGCTCAAAGTCTTCCTCACTGTCTGTCGTAGATAGACCCGCTCGTAAACCAATGGCGACCCAGTTCGTTTCATTGGCGTTTCCCATTTGGGGCGAGAAAATGCTCAGCAATACTAGTATCAGGCAGATAGTTTTAATTCGCATGAGATCCGTGCGCTTGTATGAAGAGAAAGACAATTCTATTACATCGGAGGGTGATATGCTAGATGAGATTACCTGGGAGGTAATAGCGGTTTAACAAGTTTGGCCGGTTTTGCCTGTCCCCAATCTCCAATCTTCACTCTACCTCTTACAACAAATGACAGCGTAGCGCACTGACCTAATGACGCCGAAGGCACATCACGCGAAGCTCAATAAGAGCTGAGCACTTCTGTCCTCTAATCCCCGTCTCACCTGTCTCGCTTTTCTCGCCTTTCTC
>PPDG01000065.1 GCA_002899795.1 Desulfobacteraceae bacterium
AGACAGCGGGCAGCGAAAGGCAATAGGAGAGAAGGAATTAAGAGGGGCTAGGCACAACTGACCCAATCAAGGAATTTGCGCATTTCGATTATTTTGCTATCACTAGGAGTATAGAGCTTTCTATTCGCTCCGCAAGCGTTTCTAGACTACCAGAATCCCTTGGCAGGACCTCTAGGGCTGGGTCACGCTTTGGCAGCGAAGGGAGAAGTTTTTCCACAGACCCTATCTTCAGCACGCAACTGGCATTCTGCAACATTTGTATATTCCCGTCCTCCTTATCTCTGAGGCCGAGCATGGAGGTTACCAGGCCAACAACTTCACCGTTCATGTTTAACAAAGGACCGCCGCTATTACCAGGTTGGATCGGCACTGTGGTGTGGTAGCTCGCCGGATTATCATACAACCCGTTGACACCACTGATGACTCCGGTGAAAAGTTTCGGCGATCTCTCCATAAAGTGCACACGGGGAAAGCCTATGGTAAACACAGTGGTGCCCAATCTCGCCTTCTTCTTTGCCAATGGTAATGCCGGCGGCAGTTTCCGTGTATCACTGACTTCTAATATGGCAATATCCTTGACCTGATCTCCAAGCACGACCTGAGCAGGGAGTTCTTCGCCCAGTCTGCTGATGACTACTACGTCATTGGAATCCTCAACAACATGGTGACTCGTTACCACATAGCCGGCTAGGGTGGGCCAGCCCGTCCCAACTGACGCTCCCTGCAGTATCTTTACTGAAGGCTTAGCTCGCCTTTCGATCTTTAAAGTGGATTTCTTGGTCTCAATTTGTGCAAGGTTTGTAAAGCCGCAACAAATCCTTTGAGGTTCAGCGAATTTGTTCGCAACAAAGTTGGGCCCAGCGCTTATCCACTGACCGAGAGGTGAAGGGCTTACTGCCAGAGAGTCGGCAGAAATCATTAAGGATAAGACCAGAGACAAGGCAAACAGCCAGGCTGCCGGCCATAGAAGATATTTCTTCAACCGTTGCCATTTTTTGGGGTGTATGTGAATGGCATAGGCAAACAATTCGCCCTCAAGTCGTCGAAGTAGTAACCCTCGTTGAGAATATCTCGCGGGGTACGATAGCCATCACTGTTATAAGCAAGAAGCATGCCCCGTTAACTAAGAGATGAAGACGGAATTGGAGTATAAACACTGATTCCTGGCGCCTTTGCCAGTTCGGGCAGCAAGGTGTCGAGACTTCCAAATGAAAAGCCCCCGAGGGACTTGATCTTGATCCCTCCAGGGGCTTTCAGGTAGGTAACCTTAGAGGCCTGTGGCTTCCGGTTCTAATGTACAAGCTTTTCAGTTAAATCGTCATTCACCGCTGTGACTAGGGTGCCGCACTGATCTCTGTGCGCCGATTCAGAGCTCTCCCTTGAGCCGAACTGTTGTCAGCAGCAGGCCGGGACTCACCGTAGCCGACAGTTTGCATGCGCTCAGGGGAAACACCTTTTGAGATAAAGTACTCATACACTGCCTGAGCCCGTTGTTCGGAGAGCTTCTGATTGTAGTCCTCTGTTCCTATTGAATCTGTATAGCCCTGTATGACGATGCTGAGATCAGGCTGATTGCTCAACCCCTCCAGGTTTTCATCCAGACCCATCTTCGCCTCGGGCGTCAGCTCGTATTGATCGAAGGCAAAGGTTGGGGTATCAAACTCGATGATCTCGGGAACCACTGCAGCTGCCTCCACCGCTACGACTTCTTGTACAATTTCTCTTGTTTCCACAGTGTAGAAGATGTCTTTCGCAAGCTGGTCAATGGCCGCAGGATTCCCTGTAAGCTCACTGGCCTCGGCATACACGCAATCATCACCTAGCTCGCTAATAGCCTTGAGCGTCGTTCTTCCCTTTTCATTGTCAGCCAGAGAGATGGCGTGGAAACAGACATTGGGGTACTTTTGGTGCAGCGTTTTTGCTGCATCAAGCGCATCCATTCCAATGTTGCGTTCGCCGTCAGAGACGATTAATACTGCAGTCTTACCCGCAGATTTACCCAGATTCGGGTCCCGTTGCATGATAGCATCACCCAAAGGGGTTCGGTTTCCAAAAATTCTCCCCGTCTCCGGCAAGCCCTCAATGGTTTGCCCGAACGATTCCCTGCTGTACGCAGTAGGACCGATGAGCTCCCTGCTTGGCGCAAATACCGCCACTGTTCCTTGGTAACCCAGTTCGGGTATACGCTCATTCAAAGCCGCCATTATATCCTTGCCCACTTTGGCCTTCGCTGGTCTTGCACCCTGATCTGTGAGGTACATCGATCCAGATTCGTCAAATACAACGACGAAGTTGTCAATTTTCGGTGTCACTGTGACTTCTACATTTTCTGCATAAGCAGCCTTAATTTCTTCTACCACTTTATCGCCAGATTCCGCTGTCAGCGCACTAACTGCGAGGATAGCGCAGGCGACAACTAATGATAGAGCCATACGTCCTAGTACACTTTTCATAACATTTCCCTCCTTTTTCTCTGTTTCATTACCTACGATGCGTCCACTGAGTTTTCTCGATCCGTTTTTGCAGCTCGCCCTTTGCCTCACCAGGACCGAATATCAAAATAGATTCTGCATCACGGATACACGCAGTTACCGCATCATAGTAGATGTTGAGATGCCCCGTAAACTTTTTCTGGCGGCTGTCATCTGCCGGGACTTGCTGTGATTCATAGGGAGTCGTAGAACGTATACCATCAGGACGTCTTGGCTGTTTTTTCAACCTTTGATATGATCAGTTTTATTTCTTCCCCTGTATCTGTATCAGCCACGATAACAGCCTTCCGATGGTCAATCCACAGACCCACCTTTGTTTTCATCCGGTCCTCCTTTGTCCATTACGTCCACCTAACAAGAATTTGCAGAACTTAATTTGATACCTCTTTGTCATTAACTCTTGGCCTCTCACTTCATCAGCTATTTATCATTTGTTCCTCGATTTCGCCCTCCTTGAGATTGCGCTTTGTCCAGCGCCAGTTCAACCAAGAATTCGAATACATCTATGCCCTTGAGATCGGCTGGTTCCTCACTCCGGGCATATTTTATGACCCACGCGAGGTCTAAATCGCTCTGCGGTGAAAAGGCTCCGGTCACCGTCTTTCATTGGATGTTTCGTTACAAAACATGGCATTTCACGGGCGGCTGGTGATAGATTTTTAAGAATTGACTAGATTCTGCCCAATAAGAGCAGGACCACAAGGACAATCACTATCAGCCCGACTCCGCCGCTGGGTGCATACCCCCACGACCGACTATGCGGCCAGATTGGTATTATTCCTAGAAGTGCCAATATCAGAACTACGAGTAAGATTGTGCCAAGAGACATGATTTGTTCTCCTTATTAAAAATGATGTGCAATCCGAATCAATAAGGGTCAGATGTTGATTATAGCTGCCTCAATTTACCCAATACGAATTGCCGAAATGTTTCCTATGACTCCAAAGACACTCAAAAGCCAGACAACTACAGCAATAACCACGACCACATTCAGAATTTTCTTTAGTGTGGCTTGCATCGGTATGTAGCTATTAATCACCCATAGAATCGCCCCAACGACCACCAAAACTATCACTAATTGCATTAATGGCATGACTATCTCCGTTCATGTGTTGCTTGTTTACAT
>PPDG01000517.1 GCA_002899795.1 Desulfobacteraceae bacterium
AAACCTATTGGACTGACTCCCAACCTGGGCCTGGAACGCCAGGTCCTGACCTCGGCCAAAAAGGTTCCGTTCGGCTATCTGCGCCTGGAAGAAAAAATTGTCTGCCGTGCTAAATCCGGCTCCGGCTGATATGAACCTAGTCGCCTTTTCCTTGAGTTTTATGTCGACATTCATCCGGTCGGCAGCTTTTCCTTTCCGGGTGTCCATTTCTATGTCTTCAAAATAGTCAAGTCGCCGCAGATTCCCAACACTCCTCTCCAGCTTGGCCTTGCTATATCGTTCCCCTTCAACCACCTTTAGCTGCCGGCGGATAACTTTGTCCCGAGTCTTGGCATTGCCGCTGATTTCAATCCTGCCAAAATCTACCAACTCCCCTTTTTTGACTTGGTAATTAACATCAACCACCTGTTTCGTCCTGTCCCGGGCAATGTTTGGCTCTACCTCAGCGAAGGCGTATCCCTGAGAAGTATAGTAATCCGTAAGCCTTTCAAGGTCTCTGGCCAGAACCTCCCGATGGAAGTACTTTTTCTTGGACAGTTTGATACTATTCAGCAACCTCACGTCCGGCTCGACATCCTTCCCGGTCACCTCCACTTTGCCCACCCGGAATCGTCCCCCTTCGTTTATGGGAAAGTTGATGTAAATCCCCTCTTCATCATAGGTAATCTCAGGACTTCCCACCCTGATATCCATAAAACCATGATTCAGGTAGAAGGCGGCAATCATATCCGAGTCCACTTCCAACTTGTCCCGCTTGAGAATTCCCGATTCAGTGAGCCAGAAAAAACTGCCTCTCTCCGAAGTCATGACAATATCTTTGAGGTCATCATCCGAAAAGTGCTGATTGCCTGTGAAGGTGATTCTGCGGACATAAAGCTTGTTGTTCTCCTTTATGCGGAAACTGACATCCACCCGGTCACCCTCAACTGGCTTTATCTCGTAGGTAACCTCCGCATTATAATAGCCTTTGTCCCGATAAAGCGCCCGGATTTTTTCTTCATCTCCCTTTAGGACTGAACGTTGCAGAATACCATATTGTCTCGTGGTCATGGCAGCACGAATGTCATCTTCTGTGATAGATTTGGAGCCGCGGATTGAAACTTCATTTATGGTGGGCTTTTCCTCTACCACAAAAACCACATCCTGTCCTTGGGGAGTGTCCTCCGCCTCTATACGGACCTCTTTGAAATAGCCCATCTTGTAGATCTCTGTCAAATCTTCACGCAATTTGGCCTGATCAAAAAGGTCGCCGCCTTTGGTCTTTACCCTCAATTTAATGGCCTCGGTTTCGACGCGCTGATTGCCCCTTACCAGAATCTGACGAATCTTTTTTCTCCTCAGGATGCGAATACTCGCTTCTCTGGAGAGATCAGAGACCGCACTGGCAAGATTCTCCAGTCCCACTTGGGTTACATAGATGGGTACCGTAGGCCGTCGTTGATCAACATCAACCAGACGCACATCAAAACTGATTTGTTCCCCTATCTTACTGAGGCTGCCATAAATAACGAAGGTGCTTCCCAATTCCGCGCCGATTTTTCGAGCCTGAGCATCGGTCATCTCTTGAGCCACCCACAACGGCTCCCCCTCAACTGCTTCCACCGCAGGTACCGGTTGGAATCCTTGCTGCTTCAGGCTCCTGACCAGCATGTCCATTAGCGGCTTACGCAGGTGGGTAAGATCCTCCTCGCTGTAAAACGAGAGGGGAATAATAGCTAGACGAATAGTGCGGGAATAGAGCGGCTGGGGCCAGGTGAGAGATAGTACCAGCAGAACAAAAAGAAGGCGGCATTTCACAACGTACTCGCTCTCTGCAGGTCACTCGATCTCGTTTAGTAGTCCGTCTTTCATCTGCAACTGTCTTTGCATCATGCCTGCAAGTTCCATGTTGTGTGTAACGACAACCAGGCTCACGTTTTGTTCCTGGTTAAGGCTCAGCAGAAGCTCATGAATGTTCCGGCTACTGTTCGTGTCCAGGTTCCCGGTGGGTTCATCAGCAAGAAACACCTTAGGATTCAACACCAGTGCCCTCGCTACCGCAACCCGCTGCTGCTCTCCTCCAGATAGCTCTCCGACACGATGCTGCAAACGGTGGTTCAAGCCAACCAGATCCAAAACGAACTCCGCACGCTCTTTCGATTCCTTTTTGTTCTTGCGTCCAATGAGCGCTGGTAACATGCAGTTTTCCAATGCAGTAAACTCAGACAGCAGATGATGGAATTGAAAAACAAATCCGATGGTGCGATTGCGGTAGGCGGCCAACTGTTGTTCTTGGAAGTCAAAAACGTTCACTCCCTCATAGGTAACCTCCCCGTCGCTAGGCTGCTCCAGAGTTCCCAGTATGTGGAGCAGTGTTGACTTCCCTACTCCGGAGGCTCCTACCACCGCAATGCTCTCCTGCCCTTCCAGGGTGAGATCGATACCACGCAATACATCAACGCGACGTTCGCCGCTGCCGAAGTGTTTATAAAGCCCCTTCACCTGGAGGATAAACTCGGCCCTATTCATAGCGGATGGCCTCCGCTGGATCAAATCGCGAAGCCTGCCAGGCCGGATACACACTGGCCGCCAGAGTAATGACTATTGCCGCCAGGGCGATGATTGCTACGTCAAGTGGGTTCATCTGAACCGGCAGGGTAGATATGTAGTAGACATCGCTGGGCAACTCAATAAACTTGTACGTGGCCAGCAGTTTGCAAAGGGTGTAGCCTCCAAGAAGCCCGAGTAGCGTCCCTACCAGACCGATCACCGCTCCCTCAATCATGAAAATCTTCATAATACTTCTGCGGGTGGCACCCATAGATTTGAGAATGGCAATATCCCTGGTTTTTTCTATAACTACCATGATTAAAGTGCCCACGATATTGAACGCTGCTACCAGAATAATGAGGGTGAGGATGATGAACATCACGATTTTTTCCAATTTTAGGGCAGAAAAAAGGTTCTTGTTCATCCTCATCCAGTCCCTACTCCAGTAAGGATAGCCGTCCAACGCTTTGCCAATGGCTTTGGCCACCCGATCTGCCTCATAGATGTCATCCACCCGAACCTCGATGCCTGTGACTCGATCCCCGATACCGAGAAACCGTTGAGCAGCCCATAGGGACACGTAGGCTATGGTAGAGTCGTATTCGTACATTCCCGAGTCAAATATTCCCGCCACCCGGAAGGTTTGACTCCTGGGCACCCGGCCGAGGGGAGTAAGACGACCCAGGGGAGAAATCACCGTCACGGGCTCTCCCCGTAACGCCCCGATATTCCTGGCAAGTTCGTTACCCAAAATGATTCCTGGAGTGGATCTCATCCCTTCTGGCTTATTTTCAGCTTCTAGCTCTTCGAGACTACCGGCACGCATATTCTTTGGTAGGTTGATAACCTTGCTGGCGGTCTTTGGTTCGATTCCTCTGAGCACTGCCCCAGATATGGCTTTGCGAGAACTGATCATAACCTGGGTGTAAATAAAAGGAGTGGCAGCGTTAACCCCAGACACTTCCCCCACCTTCGCTCTTACTTCCTGGTACTTGGAAATATTTCCATCGAAACGGGAAATCACCACATGGGAGGTCACCCCAAGAATTTTGTCCCTCAGATCCTCCTTAAACCCAT
>PPDG01000405.1 GCA_002899795.1 Desulfobacteraceae bacterium
ACCCCCACCCTTACCCTCCCCCGTCAAGGGGGAGGGAATTTGCGGGGTTTCTGGATGGACGCTAATTAGTGAACAAACGCTCTGCGCTATGCGCTTTGCGCGTTTCTAGAAAGGAGAATAACCATGAGTGGCACACATAATGCCTTGGATGTTGCTGTCCGTCAATTTGACATGGTTGCCGAACGAATCAACTTGGATCCAGCTATTCACAAGCGGCTTCGCGTTCCGGCTCGATGTTATATAGTTTCCTGCCCGGTGCGGATGGATGACCGCAGCGTTGAGGTCTTTACGGGCTATCGTGTACACCACAACACCTCCCGTGGCCCTGCCAAAGGGGGTATTCGCTACCATCCTGATGTCACCCTGGATGAGGTAACCGCCCTCTCCATGTGGATGACCTGGAAATGTGCGGTGGTGGATATCCCCTATGGCGGAGCCAAAGGGGGGGTCGCCTGCAACCCCAAGCAAATGTCCCGAACTGAACTGCAACATTTGACCCGCCGCTATACCTCTGAACTCGTCAACGTATTTGGTCCCAGGACTGACATTCCGGCACCGGACGTTTATACCAATCCGCAGATAATGGCCTGGATCATGGACACCTATAGCATGTCCATTGGCTATGCAGAACCCGGCGTGGTTACCGGCAAACCCATACCTATTGGAGGATCTCTGGGCCGGAATGAGGCCACCAGCCGTGGCTGCGTATTCTCCATCTACTCAATGCTCAAACGATTGAATCGAGATGTGAATGAACAAACGGTTGCGGTTCAAGGCTATGGTAATGTAGGCTATCACGCTGCCGACATTCTCCACGATGCTGGAGCCACGATCGTTGCAGCCAGCGACAGTAGAGGTGGAGTCTACAACCCCAAAGGTTTAGACCCCCGGGATTTGGCGGCACATAAGAATGAGACCGGTACGGTGCAAGGATATCCTGGTGCAGACAGCATCACCAACGAGGAGTTGCTCGAACTGGAGTGCACGGTTCTGATACCGGCAGCGTTGGACAATCAGATTACCGAAAGAAATGCCGACCGTATCAAGGCGGATATTATTGCTGAGGGAGCCAATGGCCCCACAACCCCGGCGGCTGATGACATCCTCTATGACCGGGGCAAGTATCACCTGCCTGATGTTCTCGCCAACGCCGGAGGGGTTACCGTCTCCTACTTTGAATGGGTGCAAGGATTGGAACGTTATTTTTGGACTGAGGAGGAAGTGAATTCCAAGCTCAAGGGAATTATGGATCGTGCCTTCGAAAACGTCTGGCATCTTTCCCAGACCGAGAAGGTGAACATGCGGATGGCCTCATATATGATTGGGGTGAAACGGGTGGCGGAGGCCATGTTGCTTCGAGGCTTATACCCCCAGTAAGAGATAAGAGGCACACGGCGCAAGGCGATTTGGGTCATTTCTTCGCGCTCGCTTCGCTCCGCTCAGGCCCGCAAGCGGGTCCCTAGTTTGGCTTCGCCGTCAGTAGGTCATTACGCTACGCTGTCATTTATTGTAAACGGTAGGAGGCCAGAAAATCTTGAATATCGAAACCGGGAACCCGCCCGAAGGGTGGGAGTCCGAAGGACAATTTCGAAATTGTAGCTCGCCCTATTTTTACCTGCCTGCTGCAAACTGTCCCCTGCCAGCTGTATTTCTCTATGCCCTACCTGTCCTGAGCCCGTCGAAGGATGCTCTATGCTCCTTACGGCGAAAGAAGAAGGGTAGCTTTTTAATGCGTTGACACCAACTGGGCCCGTATGTTAGAGGGATGCTCACCCGCGAGAAACGGAATTTCATCAGGTCTTTTTAACCCTCCACTCCTTGCCCGAGCTCGGTTTGGTTCCCAATGAAAGGAGATCCTCATGTTGGTGGTCATGAGCAGCTATGCCACCGAAGAAGAAATTGCTCAGGTCGTCGTTGCCATCGAACGGCAAGGCAATGTTGCCCGAGTAATAGCGGGCGGTGAGCGTACCGCCATAGGCATTCTTCAAAACAGAGGACCAGTCGATCCTGCCCCCTTTCTGCTCCTGCCCGGAGTGAAAGACACCATCCCTGTTTCAAAACCTTACAAGCTCGTTAGTAGGGAGTTCGAACAAGCGGACACTATAATCCAGCTAGGTGATGTTTCCATAGGCGGCGACCACTTCGTGATCATTGCTGGTCCCTGTGCAGTCGAGAGCGAGACACAGGCTCTCACTATTGGCCGCGCAGTTCGGAGCCAAGGCGCCCGCCTTTTTAGGGGCGGTGCTTATAAGCCTCGCACTTCACCTTACAGTTTTCAGGGCTTGGGAGAAGAAGGGTTGAAGATCCTCGCCAAGGTGCGAGAGGAAACGGGGTTGTACATTGTCACCGAGGCAATGGACCGCGAACAGTGTGATCTGGTGGAAGAGTATGCCGACATCATCCAGATCGGCGCTCGTAATATGCAGAACTTCTCCTTGCTCAATCGAGCTGGTGCGGCCAGGAAACCTGTTCTTCTCAAGCGTGGCTTGTCCGCGACCATCCAGGAGTGGCTGATGGCTGCCGAATACATCATGGCCAAAGGGAATAACAATGTGATTCTCTGCGAGCGTGGCGTCCGCACTTTTGCTGACCATTCCCGCAATACTTTGGACTTGAGTGCCATCCCGGTGGTTAAGAAAGAAAGTCATCTTCCAGTTATTGCCGATCCGAGCCATGCCTGCGGCCGCCGGGACCAGGTGATTCCAATGAGTCGAGCCTCTGTGGCTGCCGGCACTCACGGTCTGATGGTGGAAGTACACCATGAGCCAGAAAAAGCATTGAGTGATGGCCAGCAAGCTTTGTTCCCTACGCAATTCACTCAGATGATCGATGAGATCCTCCCCATTCTGACGGAGAAACAGAGAACACAACTTGAGCAAGACCGCAGTGGGCAATAGGTGCCATAGAGTCAGTACGCTTCGCTGTCATTAGGCCACTAAAGTGGCTGTCATTACGCTACGCTGTCACTTGTTGCCATTAGTTCATTATGATTGGTTATAACGAATAGGACATCTAACTACAAATGAAAATAAATGACGGGCGCAGCCCTCTTGACGGCGAAGCCAAACTGGGAACCCGCTTGTCGCAGATGCCGCTTGCGGTGCGGGACTGAGCGGAGCGAAGCGAGCGCGAAGAAATGACTTGATGCTAAGATGAAACGTATTCGGCTGGAATTAAAGAGCATAACAGACCGTTCGTACGATGTACTAGTGGGTCGGGGCATTTTAGCTAGTCTTCACAGCGAAATACAACGACTGGGGAGCTTTTCATCTTTTGGCTTGGTGACTGATGAGGTGGTGAGACCGCTGGTGGCCGAACCACTTCAAGATCAACTGCGGTCTAACTCCATTGATACAACCTTAATTGCATTACCCCCGGGTGAGAGCGCAAAAACCATAGGAACGGTCCTCGACCTCTGCCAGCAGCTCCTTGTTCATGGCTTTGACCGCAGAAGTCTACTACTCGCTGTTGGGGGCGGTGTTGTTGGTGATATCACCGGCTTTGCAGCCGCCATCTATATGCGAGGTATCCCCTACATTCAAGTTCCCACTACCCTGCTCGCCCAAGTGGACAGCTCCCTTGGGGGGAAGACCGGTGTCGAT
>PPDG01000250.1 GCA_002899795.1 Desulfobacteraceae bacterium
CCGGAATACAAAACAACACTCGCCTGAAAATCTCTCGCGAAGGAGACGGTGGCGAACTCAACCATGACTCGGGTGATCTCTATGTGAATATTCAAATCAAATCGAACACCGCATAGCATAGGTGGCTCAAGGCTCAAGGCACAAGGAACTACAAGGAGTCAGAACAAGGACGCATGGAGCATAGGGTTCAAACATTTGTGCTATGCGCCACATAAGGGGATTACGATGTCAGAGCTAACACATTTTGATGAATCTGGTCAGGCACGAATGGTGGATGTGGGTCCAAAGCCCGTTACTGACCGCCGGGCGGTTGCCAGCGGACGGATTCGCATGCAACAGGAGACTCTACAACTCGTCGTTGGGGGTGATGTAAAAAAGGGTGACGTTCTAGGTGTGGCTCGACTGAGCGGTATCATGGCTGCGAAACGAACGAGTGAACTGATACCTCTCTGTCATCCCTTGAAGTTGACCAGCATCACCATTGACTTCACCCCCGACAACGACGCCTCAGAAATCATCATCCAGGCGGAGGTAAATGCCACCGATCGAACTGGCGTTGAGATGGAGGCCTTGGTAGCGGTTTCAACAGCAGCATTGACCATATACGACATGTGTAAGTCGCATGACCGAGGTATGATTATTGCTAACATACGTTTAATAGAGAAGAGCGGTGGTAGAAGCGGACACTATCGAGATCAAAGCTTTTGAACGGTGCGCGTGTTTTATCCTTTACATAAGTGGAGTCCTGTGCTAAAAAGGCTCTCTTCTACTAGCGGCATAGGGGAGTTAGAGGATGGAAAAGGAGAAACTTAATTATTTCCGAGAAATCTTAACAGAACGGCTTCAGGAGATACTAGCCGAAGCGGAAAAGACTGTCTCCGGTATGACCACCACGAACGAAAGCTTTCCGGACCCCACCGACCGGGCCTCTCTGGAGTCGGAGCGCAATTTCATGCTGCGGATCCGTGATCGTGAGCGCAAACTCCTTTCCAAAATAAGAAGCGCCCTAGAGCGAATTGATTCCGGAGAATTCGGCATCTGTGAGGGGTGTGGTGACGAAATTGGCAATGAACGACTGGAGGCTCGACCGGTTACCACCTATTGTATCTCTTGTAAGAAGAAACAGGAAGACGTGGAAAAAGCCGGTGGTATGTAGGTTTCAGGATTCAAATCACCCCACCTCCTTCCTTGAGAACCTTTCTGTTTGACCCTCTGGGCCACCGAGGGCAATCAGTTGTCCCAGCCGCTCACCTATCTGCATCATCAGTTACAATCCTCAGATGCTCAATATCTCCTGCGTGAACCGTTATGAGAGAGTCCTGTTCCACTCGGACCAACAGAGCTCCCTCTTCTGTAACATCGACAGCAATACCCTCTGTTAACTCCCCCTGCTGCAATATGCGGACGTGCCGGCCCAATGTGGCCGAAAAATGGCGCCACTCTTCAAGGATTATGGCGAAATCCCCCTGCTGAAGCCCTTCATAAAGATATTCAACTTCCGCCAAGATCTTGGTAATCAATTTACTCCGGTCCACCGGCTCGCCGAGCTCAATGAACAGAGAACTTGCTGCCAACAACAGCTCTTGGGGAAGATCAGCCGGGGTGTGATTAACGTTAATACCAAAACCAATTATCGCATGCTCCACCTCAGTTGCCCCCACCTTGCTTTCCAACAGAATTCCCACTACCTTTTTATCATTGATGAGGATGTCATTTGGCCATTTGATTCGAGGTGAAAGATCAGTTTCTAGAGCCACAGCCCTTGCTATTGCCACCGCCGTCATCAGGGTTAGAAGCATCGTTTTGGAGGGCGACAATTCCGGTCGCAGGACAATCGAACAGTAAATACCTACTCCAGCCGGTGAATGCCAAGAGCGGTCCTCTCGACCACGACCACGCAGCTGTTGTTCTGCTAGAACAACCGTGCCTTCCGGTGCATTCTGTTGCGCCAAATCCATTGCAGTCGCATTGGTTGAATCCACTTCGTTGTAGAAATGAAAGGTCCTCCCCAGCCACCGAGTGGTTAGACTCTTGCTGATCTGTCCCAAAGGGAGAGAACTCTTGGTTTGCATGGAATGTTCCACGTGAAACAACACCGTAATCCGGCGTGCAGTGTGGGCTAAAATGACACTTTACTCTCGAAGGGAGGCTTCAACCATCGGGCGCAGCCTATTTTCCACGAGGTGATCCACAAGGTGAGGCAACGGCTCAGCAGAGAACCCTATCACTTCCACGTCTTCCTGGGTGAGCGGCAAAAGGATCTTGGGCGCGGGGCTGCTTGCCACGGCTGCTGCCATACCAGGGGTCAGTTCGCCCATCATTGCATTGGCGAGAACTATTGATATGGAACCTATGATGACATCCACTTTGGGAACAGTCACAGTAATCGCATTCTCACCACTGGCACCTCTATTCGCTCCGGCTTTCATCATTTGCGCCGTAGCAATGGCATTGGTTCCCAAGGCGATAATTTCCACCTGTTCTTGAAAGGCTGCTTTGATCTTCTTGATGAGGGCGTTCCCAATGCCACCGCCCATGCCATCAATAACGCAAATTTTCATATCGTCAACTCATGTATTGATAAGGCTGCCCTCACGACCCTGTAGTTTCCAATCGGCAATTACTGTCTGGCCCGGATTCACAGTAGGCACGATATACCACTATGCCTAACCAGGGCAAGAAAAAACAGGAATTCTCCGGGCTAGGGTGCATCGGGAAAAGATGGATCTCACCAAAAAATCACTTGCCTTGTGGAGGAGCCTGCCGGTAAGTTGTGATGGCATAGAACCTTGAGGGAAAAGCGCATGCAGTGGTTCAGCATTATTCTCTTTGTCTTGGCTGCGTATCTGTTAGGATCACTGCCCAGCGGCTACTTGATCGGTCGCTGGGTGGCTGATATTGATGTACGTACTGTTGGGAGCCACAACATCGGCGCCACCAACGTTGCCCGCAGCCTTGGCTTAAAATGGGGCCTATTGGTTCTCATCATCGACATGGCCAAGGGAGCGCTGCCAGTTGCAGTGGCGTTAAGTCTGTGGTCTGGTGAAGCGAAGAGAACCTCTCTCATAGTTGCCCTCGTGGCCTTGGCCGCTTTTTTAGGCCACCTTGCCTCGCTTTTTCTTCGCTTCCGCGGCGGAAAGGGCGTCGCCACAGCATTTGGCATTGCGCTCGTCCTCATGCCCAAAGCAGCTTTGGCTGCCCTTGTGATATTTCTGGTTGTGACCTTGCTTTGGCGGTACGTCTCCCTTGGTTCTCTTACAGCCCTTCTGACCCTACCAGTTTGGGCGGCGGCCACTGGCTACCATTCTCTCTACGTCGGCCTTAGCTCAGTTTTTGCCCTTTGTGTTACAATTCGACATCGGAGCAACATACGTAACCTGCTCCAGGGGAAGGAGAGGAAGGTGTGAGGAGCGTTTTGCTGTCCTCCGGTGTCCCTGCCTTGCCAAGCGTCAAGATATTGTAGCAGCACAGAATCCAGCGAAGTTTAAATTAAGGGAGTAATATAAACTTTCGGAGTGATTGGGTGGGAGTTTATATAATTCATCAAATGTTAAACGACTATATTAGCCATCACTGGTCAATAATCTCAAGAACCA
>PPDG01000417.1 GCA_002899795.1 Desulfobacteraceae bacterium
AAACAAGAAGATTTATTATATCAATGATAAACTCTTCGCGGTCTCGGTTCACGGGAAATTAAGGTGTAAAAGCTGTCATGTTGGACTCGATGAGATACCCCATACCAATGTGAAAAAGGTTGATTGTTCGTCGAACTGCCACATAAAAGAGCCCTCCACCGGGAAAGAATTTTCACACGAAAATATGGTTAACAAATACCAGAAAAGCGTTCACGGGGTCGACGCAAAAACAAACCCAAAGCGGTTCCCTGAAGATCTGCCAACCTGTAAGTACTGTCACGATAATCCCATGTATCGTCCCCCTCGGGATATTTGGGGCACAAGCGAAGCCTTATCCAATGAAACCTTGGCAAGGTGCATGGGTTGCCACACTGCATCCCAGTGGGCGGAAAGATTCTATTCGCATTTTACCCATCGCATGAGGAAGAGAAGAAGTCAGGAAGAGGTGGTAAGGTTGTGTACAAGTTGTCATGAAGATAAAGAAAAAATGGCACGTCATGGCCTGGAAAGCATCGAGACCTACAAAGATACGTTTCACTGGATTCAAGTGGAATATGGCGTTGAAAATGCCCCTGACTGCATCAGTTGCCATGTACCATTGGGTTATTCGGCCCACGACATACGGCCGAGAACCGACCGTATTTCACCGATCAACATGACCAACAGAGTAAAAACGTGCAGCAATCCAGGAGGCATGCAGTCGTGTCACGCTGGGGCCACGAAGGAATTTGCCACCGGCAGGGTACACGCCTACGGAATGAAAGCACAGATTATGGCTGCCAACAACAATAAAGATCTCATGCAAGATCAAGATATCACCCTGATTGTAGAAAGGGCCGAGAAAGATTTTTCGCCAGCAGAGGTATTTCATTACAAGATACTGAAATTGATCAGGCTATTTTATAAACTATTAATAGCCTCAATAATTAGTTTCATGCTTGTACACCAAGTCCTGGACTATATGGCAACGAGAAGACATCACAAATCTCATTAATCTCGTCCATCAATCTGTAAGGATTTTGCCATGACCGAAGAAAGAGTAATTTCCGCAAATAAACCCAATGAAAAATCAGATGAAAAGACAAGATATTTCATCCGGTTGAATTTTAATGAAAGAGTTCAGCACATGATTTTTCTGATCTGCTTCATTATTTTGGCCCTGACCGGATTTATGATCAAGCTTCCCGAAGATATAGTAAGCAAGTTTGGTGAGGCAAAGACCGTAGTGTTTTACTATCGAGGTATATTACATCGCATTGCCGGTGTTATAATGATTCTGGTCAGCTTGTATCATGTTTTTTACCTTCTCTTTAAACCGGCTGGACGCCGCTGGCTTGTTGATATGTTGCCCAAATTGAAAGACCTGCACGACATGCTAGGCACCATGCTCTATTATGTACGAGTCAGGGAGAAACCGCCTGAATACGACAGATTTTTTTACAAACAGAAACTGGAGTATGGTGCCCTCATTGCCGGTGCCACCCTGATGTCCTTAACGGGTCTGCTTCTCTGGACCGAACAAATGTGGCCGAAATTTGTTCTGGATATTGCTGCCATTGTCCACGGGATGGAGGCAATTCTGGCCTGCCTGGCGATTATGGTATGGCACATGTATGAAGTTCATCTCAAACCCCGAAAATTTCCCATTGATAACCTGTGGATTACCGGCGTTATAGATGAGGAAGAGATGATGGAAGAGTTTCCTTTGCATTATAAGAAGATCATGGCTGACCCTGAACTCAAGGAAATTTATATCGAACAGGAGCGTAAAGAGGTTGATAGGGTTCGAAGGATCTTCGCCCGTGGCTCACAGTGAAGTTAATGAACAAAACTTATGGAGCAAGAAGGTTTAATCACCATGGCTAAATTTGTTAACGGTGTAAAGAAGGTTCCGACTCTTTTATTGAAAAAACTTCCCATCTTCTTATTAAAGGTTGTTTATATCCTGCCTTTTTTACTGTTTGGAGTCTGGCTGCTTACGCTGGTCTACTTTCCCCACGAGCTCCCCCATGTTGAGGCCAAAAAGGCTGACGAGTCCGCCCAGGTTGCAGGTGAGGATGGCATTTTTAGGAAAATTCTGCTACAGAAAGATACTGTGCCCCGCGATCATTTTCACATGGTTGACGAGTATGTTTCGCGGCCGGAAACGATACAACCAATTTGTCTGACGTGTCATGGCACGTATCCTCACAGCAAGGAGCAAAAAGTCCGGTCTATTCTCAATTTTCACGGTGGCTTTATTGCCTGTTCGGTCTGTCATGCCCGCGAGAAACACGATGAACACACGGTTTATTTTGCCTGGGTTGATCGGGAGACCGGATCGATATCCAAGCAGGTAGAAGGAGATTACGGTAAGTACTCGGCAAAGATCTTTCCCATTCAAATTGCCAAGGGAGTCAGGACGCGCATTTTCAGACCGGTCAGTGAGGAGGCTGCACAACAGTTCTTACTTTACAAGGACAAATACACACCTGATCAGGTGGCTCAGGCAAAAGCCAAGCTTCACGAACACATATCAGCCAAACCGGTGTTTTGTTCTGATTGCCACAAGAAGGACGGATATCTTGATTTCAAAGAACTGGGATTTCCAAATCAGAGGATTGATCATCTGAATTCTACTGAAATCGTTGGCATGATCGAAAAATACAAGAAGTTCTATCTCCCCTCCCAAATTGATTTTGGAATTGAGAAAGCCGTCGAGTAGATATTTGAGCCCTCCGGGCCTTTTGATATCTCCGGTAAAGCTAAATAGGATCAATAACAGATAGCTCAGCGGCAGATGACAAAATTCCTCTCTTCAATTTTAGTAATCTTTGCAGGTTATTTCCTATTTGTCGGGGCGAGTGAGTGCTTTGGTCTGGATGAGGAAGGCTGTCTCACCTGCCATCAGTATCCAGGACTTGTGCGGCTCGAGAAAAAGAATGGGGTCAAGGTACTACACATTGATGAAGAAAAGTTTTTCACTTCACCGCATGGTAAATTTCGTTGCAAGCAATGCCATACTACCATCGCCCAGGTTCCCCACACGGGCGAAACAAGCACTGACTGCACCACTGAATGTCATCAGAACGATGCCAAGAAGATTTCAACCTATCCTCTAGAGACTCTACACCAGAAGGAACAATCTTACCTTATCAGTTTGAAGGATCAATCATCATGCAGAGCATGCCATCCCATATATCCGCACAGTAACAACAAACTCGTAAGATCTTTTCTCAACATGCATACCGGGTTTATGTTCTGTGAGGTCTGTCATATAAAGAGAGGCAAGGTTAATCATCTCGTTTACGACTGGGAAGACACCGAAAACGCCGATTTTAGTGGCGAACCTTTCGGGACGTACTTCAAGCCTCGCACCAACAAAGCTCATAAGGCTGATGAACACTTTATTTCCAGAATAGCTGTTTTTTCTATGGCTAAGGGAAAAAAGCAGGGACTGATGAATACTCAAGACACCGCGGCGGCAAATGAATTCATGCTGCGGAAAAAAAACCTAAAACCAGACGCCAAGAAGAAAGAATTAGACTATTTTCATAGAGATATTGAAAAAAAAGAGATA
>PPDG01000545.1:0-2500 GCA_002899795.1 Desulfobacteraceae bacterium
ATTACCCGCATGCGGTACCCCGTGACGGCCCAATACCTCAGCCCCGGAGCAGCACATACCCAAAATATTGATCCCCTCGGCTCCAGCTGCCTTGGCCTCTTTCAACAGCTTGGGATCATTGACCGAAGCAATGATGGACTCAAACAGGTTGGGCTCATGACCATTGACGATGATGTTTACCTGTTTCTCGTCCAAACAGCCCATGTCCACCCCTGCCAAAACCGGTGAAGGGGTGCCAAACAAAATGTCAGAGATCTCAGTGGCCACCATGGAACCACCCCAACCATCAGCCAGGGCTGTCCGGGAACACTGCTTCACCATGTTCTCGTGATCCTGATCCACCCCCATGTGCGTCCGGTGCATACACTCCATGATCTCACGCATCGCTCCCCGGGGCACGATCCCCGCCTCACGCCACTTCTCCAAGGTCTTCGGGGGTACCCGGTTGGCAAAGGGAATCTCTCCCTCAACCTGGGTGTAGGTTCGCTCCAACTCCTGGTAGAGATCCGTGGCGATATCTTTGACCGTACGACCCTCAGTCTCTATGCCGAGCCCCTCCGCCACATCAAAAAGCTTCTGCTCGTCTTTTATCTGATAGTCCTTGATCTCGCCATTTACCACCCCGCGAAACACATCCAGCATGGTCATGCCGTGCTCAGTGTGAGCCGCCGTACCAGTGGCAACCATCCGGGCAAAGTTCCTCGAGGCAATGATGTCTATGCTCGCACCGCAGACGCCAGTCTTACCATAGGGATCTTTGGAAGAAAGCCGGCAAGGTCCCATGGAGCAGTGTTTACAGCAAGCAGAGTCCGCGCCAATGGGACAGGCCTTCATGTCAGCCGCCCGATGAAAAGCGGTCTCTACACCGTCTTCCGCTGCCTTGCGCAACATCTGCTGGGTTGACTTGCAGGTGGTTACCTGCGCAATCGGCAGCTCCTTCTTCTTTTTCTCTTTTACCTCTGTTACTTCTTCTGCCATAATTCACCTCGTTGTCTAAAGTCTTTCGAGACTCAGTTAGAATTCAGGTGATAGTTTCAAAACCCGGTTCATCTTCTCACTATATTGATCTCAAGCAGCCCTACATCTGGCTGATGAAATTGCGAACCAGCTTCACCGCCTCGGGGTGCCGCATCATGAGTACATTGGCGCCTGCCATCAGCAAACTAACCGCGGTCACCGCCTCCATGAGAATGCCACGCTTGGCCGCATCACCCAGCTCCGGGGCCTCCTCTTCACTCAGCTTGGCCTCTTTGGTCTTCCAGACCTCATGGGCCATATTGCAGATTACGGGACGCTGCAACTTGTCGTCTTCCTGAGTAAGGGCGGCCATCATGATCCGCTCCATAATTGAGTAGGTGTACTCCAGGCCGTAGCCCAGGCCACCTGTAGTGGGATCAACAATGATTTTCTCGTCCTTGACGCCCAGATTCCCCAGGAGGATGTTGAGTTGCTTAGACAAGTTCACGTCGATGGGTGAGGATGCGGCTATGGTGTGATTGTAGCCCATAGCGGCGGCGCCGATCTGCTTATGGTCACCCTCCTCCACGGGGCCGATAATGAGATTTTTGTTCTGGCACTTCTCAGACACCAGCCTCATCACCTCAATGTCTTTTTCATGATTGTACGTTCCCCAGACCACCACCGGGACATCCACCTCATCAACCACCGCTTTGACCCTGTCGGACACTTCTTCGGCAGGAGCGTTATCCCCATTGGGATCGGCGCTTTGGCACTGAATCACCAACAGATCTGGCTCATATTCCAGAACCTTCTTGGCCCAGGCCACCGGATCCCCCAACACGTCCTTATACGGCTCTTTGGCCGCCTCGGCCCAGTCATCTCCTGGATCTTTATCCCAAATCTCCATGGCGATCTTGGGCGCATTGGGCATGTCCCCTTCAAAGGTGTGAAAGGGGTAGGAATTCTCGCCTCCCACCGTCACCGCCTTGTCTCCCACTCCAAGGGTCGTCACTCTGATCTCCCCGGAGTAGTCCTGTTTTGGAATTTCAAAAGCCACTGGTAGCTCCTCCTTAGTTTAGGTCATTTCCGGCCCTTCGAGCTCATTGCTCGACGAAACCCTATAAACTATTTCCCTTAGCCTTTATCACCTCTTTCAAACCAATCTTATCCATCCATGGCGGCAGTTTGCCCTAATGTGACTTTTTGCACATTTTCACTCTGCCCATGCTGATTTCTCTGTCTGTTATTCCTGAACAAATCAATCCTTTATCAGTGGTATGCTGTTGGGCACAGTGGACGTCACAAACAGTGACATTACCAGGCAGCAAAGACGGGAGATCGATTTTTCACCCGAAGTAAACAACCAGGACTACTGACTCAGTCATGGAGGTTGTCTTGGATCCTCGAGAAGACAAACGCCATTTTTCCCGCAACACCGCTCCTGCCAAAGGATCTCAGGGGTTCGGCTTGCAGATTTTTGGATGACACCAGACATTCTTGCTATTTAAGAATCTTTTCACACTATAATTATTCAAGATCA
>PPDG01000602.1 GCA_002899795.1 Desulfobacteraceae bacterium
AGCGGTCTCGATAGTATCCACTTCTCACGGATATGCCAGGATATACTAAGCACCGACGGCCTAGCAGGGTACCTGGGTTGGTGACCGAATTGCAGCCAGTCTCGCTATCGTCACCAATAATGGCTCCGAATTTTCGCAGGCCAGTATCATGTGTTTTTTTATCTATTTTTACAGTTACCTGTGTGGGTACTATTTTGAGATTCGCCAATTTCGTTCCTGCGCCCAGGTTAGTACGGTTTCCCAGAATACTATCGCCGATGTAGGCAAAATGGCCGGCCTTGGCACCATTTAACATGACCGAGTGCTTCATCTCAGTGGTGTGGCCTACAACGCAGCGATCTCCAACCAGGCAATGGCCACGCAAATAAGCACCTTGACGAATTTCACAGTAACCACCAATGATGGTGGGACCTTTGATCAGGGCACCAGGCTCCACCACACTTCCAGGTCCTATGAAAATATCATGGTCCATCAGGCAAGCCCCTGCATAGAGAACAGCGGCGCCCTCGAGTACCACTCCATCCTGGGTCACCTGATAGTTCCCCTTGGTGGCATCACCTGGGTGTAATTCAAACCCCGAAGTGAGAACTTTTCCCTGCTGCAGGACAACTGTTTTCTGTAACACCGGACCGGAGTGGCTGGGTTTCGGCAAATTGGGCTGTAATACATCAGAGAGATAAGATTTGAGGCGAGAAAAAGCCTGCCAAACGGGCTCTTTTCTTGTGAATAGCTCCGGGTGGGCCCAGTCACTTAAATCGAAGAAATCCTCTGCGGGCAGCATTCTTTCTCCTCTTTGTTATCCGTGGTTTACGGGGGCTTTGAACTGAAGAACTCCTTTGCCTCCTCCTTGAGAACATCCAAAAGCTTCTTCCCTCTTTTCCTAGCTATTTCCCGGGCCTCATCCAGGAGGTGGGAGGCGGCTATATCCAATTCGGCATTGTCTGGCAGGGGCAAATCTTCTTTCTGCAACTTCCAACGCAGAATTGATTTAGCCAGTTTTAGTTCGTTCTGTCTAAGGTGATTGAATACCGAATTTACTAATTTCTTCATATTATTAAGTATTTAAATTAACTTTGGTAAGTCTAGTCAAAAAGATAGTGGGCGTCAAGGAAAATGAGTCAGGCGAGAATATAGTAGCCAGTAGTCAGTAGCCAGAATCTAGGAGGAATAAGGATCATGGTACGAGGTTCAAGGAGCAGATTGGAGTGTTAGATAGAACATTTGCACATATCTTTAGCCTCATGCCCATTCCCTGTAACCGTACTTATGTTGCGCACTACTTACTACTTCCTTCTAGCTCCTGACTCCTAACTTCTTTTCTTCCACTTTTTTAACAACTGAGCAGCTTGCTGGAGGGCTTCTTCACGGCTGTTTATCCGGCCCTCCCACTGTAGTTCGGCCAGGGTGTGTAGCAGCTTTCCCACAGTGGGGCCAGGGGAAAGATTGAGACGGTTCATAAGCTCGTGTCCTTTAACTAGAGGAGGCTCGCCCTCTTTTGGCTTCAGCTGCTTATGGTAGAAATCAAGCCACCTGTCTATTTGATGACGAAGTGGCCCTATTTCAGCTTTTTGTGATCGAGGACCTTTTGTTGCCCTGTAGTCTGAGCCGAACAGGAAAAGGAGTGGCCAGAAAAGTTCAGGTCCCAGTTTGAACAGACGGCTCAGCGCCTTCCGTGAAGTCCGTTTGAGACTGAATAGATGGACTAGGCGCATATGCTGACGAACTAGCTGGCTTACGAAGTCTATTTCTTTGTTACTAAAGCAAAACCGGGCGCAAAGGGAGCCTGCCAATCGAGCCCCAGCGACTTGGTGCCCGTAGAAGTGGGTAACACCATTTTTGTCTACAGTGCGGCAACTCGGTTTGCCGATATCACTGAGCAAAACCCCAAGTTTCAGCATGATCTCTCGAGTTCGTTCGCCTGCGATCTTTTGTGCAAGAATCGGTGAAGCCTCGTCAGCATACCGTCCCAGTAATTCCTGGGGTCTGGCCAGGAAAAATTCCAAAGCCTCCAGCGCTGCAATGCTGTGCTGCCAAACATCCTGGTGATAATAGTCATTTTGACTGCAGTCCCTCATGGGTTCACATTCCGGCAGCAGTAGTTTCAATACATTATCGTCATCCAAGACTCGCAGGATGGGGACAGAATTGGTGGTGGAGAGGATGAGCACAAGTTCATCCCTGATACGCTCCATCGCAATTTGATTGAGTCCATGACGCATGTCACGTATGCGGTCTTGGGTAGAGCCCTTGAGAGTAAAATCATGGCTTGCCGCCAGGCGGTATGCCCTCAAGATACGGAGGGGGTCGTCTTCTAAGGAACGGGATGAACAGAGCTGCAACCGTCCTGCTCGGATATGAGCAAGTCCACCGAGAGGATCAAGGAGGTCGAAGGTGCCATCAGCCTGCCATGCCGACAACTCCACTGCCAGAGCATTTACGGTGAAATCGCGCTGCTTGAGATCCGCGGCAATGGATGAACCCCGCAGAGGCGAGAGGTCAACCTGATGGAGGTCACTGAGCTCATTTAATCCAGCAGAAGGTATAAGTCGGATAGTGCCAAATTTCCGATCTATAAACGCTAGTTTAGTGCCAGTTTCTTTGGCTAGAGATTTCGCCAGGTCTGAAGCTCGTGGGCTAACAAAGTCAACGTCCTTACTGCTCCGACCCAACAAAGTGTCACGTATAAAGCCGCCAACCAGATAGAGCTGATGTCCCTCTCTTTGCGCCAGCCTCAATAGCGCGGAAATCAAACCAGAGTTCTGCACCAAATAGCTAATGGAGTTTCTAAGGTTTTTGATTTGATAAGCCTCGTTCATCTTTTTCTCAAAACACAAAAAGAGAGATAGCTCATTGTAGTAAGGTTAGTTCGTCTGTCAAGTAAAGGGAAATTGTTGCTCCGAGGCCTGAGAGCCGACAAGGGATGGCGAGATGTACTGTCTAAGTCATATAATACTGTGGCTGGACAGTATAAAGGGTTGCTTATCAAGGATTATTTGTCATTGCTGTAGTTTCAATGCAGGTATTGTCTAATTGAATTTGACATAGCTAGACAGTAAGATATGATTTGGTTGCCATTGTGCTGGATTATGTGTGCTGTATATGCAGCCTAACATGCTTATATTGTTATGGTTAAATTTTTTTTCGCTACTGTCTAATTTTTTTCTTGACATTTAATCGGCATAAGTGTACTGTCTAAATTATTCGGGCTCTTATCATTCTAGTGTACTAAGGAGCAATGATTTGACAGTACATTTAGACAGTTCATCCATTTCCAGCAAGGAACTCATCGCCAGAACAGGCATATCCAGAGCAACACTCAACAACTATATCTCTCTAAACCTTATTCCAACTCCAGCAATACGTAAACCCGAAGAGCCCGGAGGACCGACAAAAATCGGTTATTTTCCTGTGTGGGTGGTGGAAAGGATCGAGAAGATCCAGGAACTCAAAGGTGCAGGTATGCGCATGGCTGCAATCGCGGCTCACTTCAACAAAGATGAGGTTGAGGTGACCGAAGATGACAGTGAACGGGTTGGGGACTTCGCATACCAGTCCATCGAAAGGATAGTTTTTCCTGCGATTTTGGTTAATCAGCGTTGGGAGATCATTTGGATCAACCAGATGGCTGAGAAGGTGTTTTTTAAAGAGTCAGTTCACGAGATTCCTACAGCAGCAAACCGGAATATCCTCAGGCTTTTTTTGCAAGAGAGTTTGGTCAGACGTTTTAGAAATTGGAAAGAAATCTTGGCAGCACATTTGCGTTTGGCCAAAAGGGATTTGAGTGAGGAGCGTGTGGAGCAGATATGCCGCCAAGTTGAGACCTGTCCCATAGACGAACTCAGGCAGCTGTGGCGTGAATCTAAGCCTTTGCAGGACCGGCCCATCACTCAGCAAGAGCTTATTTTGAAACCCTTAAAGGGGAAAACCACAAGGCACACGCTTTTTTCCAGCGATTTTCGTGAGGGCACCCTCCTGCTTTATACCCCGCTCAGCATGCAACTGGATCAAATTCTAAACCTTCTCATGGGTAGAGAAAGACTGGTGAAGGCTTTGCTTTCCCGAAGAATTCCTTCACTGACATCTTTGTGCATTCTGGCGGGACGTCTGGAGTCGGGCCTTCATTTGCGCACTGCCCTTCCACCACACGAATACTTTGATTTGATTAACCAGGTTATTTTGACGTCCCACCAATGCTTCAAGAACTACGGTGGCACGCCCGGTCGTTCAATTCAGGAAGGAGTTGTGTGTTTTTTCCTTTCGGGGACGGATTCGCCGAGAGAGTATCTCCACTCTGCCATTCAATGCGCTCAGGCTCTAAAGCAAATGATCACAGCCCTTGACAAGCGCTGGAAATACAAGAAGGTTTGGAAAAACACCCTGCAGCTGAACATGGGAATTCACTGCGGTGAAGAATGGCTTGGAACCATACCCTCATCGTTAGCGTTCGAGTTTACCGTTATGGGCGAGACCCTCATTGAGACAGTCAATCTGAGTGAGTTTGCTCAAGGGGGTTCCATTTGGGCCAGCAAAAAGGTGATTGAGAACATGTTGCCTGAAGATCGTCAACGGGTTGAATTCGGTGTTGGGCTCGGCACTGGCCGGGAACGGTTTGTCAGTCCGGGAATTTACTCTCAGGTAAAAGAGCTAGTCAGCGGTGATGAGCTGCAGCGGAGAGCACTGGGAGAAATAAGCAATCTGGCGGTCACTGAGATAATCAACGTCCATCCATCAATAGATCAAGACCTGTAACATTCCTAGCAGTCGAAGGTTCGCCTGGTGATATCTGAAATCTCAATAGGTAGTCTGGGCAGTACGTTGAGGAATAGGGGTAGGCTCTTGTTACAGCATGTTGCAAGGACCCTCGGGTTAGCAGAACAACGGGTCTATTACGGCCTTGTTATGGCCTTTGGTCTTTTGTTTATCCTTCCCAGTCTCGGATTTATTAATTTTGCCTACAAGTACAATTTTTTCTCTGATCACCATCTTGCCTATTATTTTCTTTCCATCCTTGTTTTTTCCTATCTGGGTTTTTTCATACTTCGTTCCCATGCGGATAGAATCCGCAACATCTCTGAGAACATCGAACAATCGGTCGCAGACAGCCGGCCTGAGTCTGGCGTGAGACAGACCAGTGAGTTGAGCAAGATTGTCGTCTCTTTTCAGCAACTAATGGACAGGCTTGAGAAAAACAATCAGGCGCTTGAATCACAGGCCGTACAGCTTCGTTCCCTCGCAGAACTCACCGATCCCAATTCTGTCTCCATGGGCGCCAACCTTGTCGTAAAACTCGGGCTGGAGAAAGCGTGTGAAGTTATTGGTGCCTCGCGCGGCTGGATTCTGATGCTGGATGAAAGTCGTCGACATCACTTCACGGTTGTTTGTGAGTTCGATTCCAACGGGAGTTCTCAGGATCGGATGGGATTCCGCATTCCCTTCGGCGAGACCAAAGCCAAACACGCGGTAATCAAGCGGAAGCCCTTGTTTCTGGCTGATCCTATCTGGCGTGAACAATCCAAAGAGGTTGAAGAGGATACGGTCCGAGGCCGAGGAGCCGCACTCGCGGTACCACTAACCACCGGCAGCGATGTTCTCGGGGTAATGTATCTGGAAGACAAAAAAGAAAATTCTCCCTTTTCCCCCGCCGATCTAGACTTTGTTTTGCCGTTGGCCGCATGCCTCTCCTACCGTTACGAAAATCTACAGCTCCGAAATCAAATTGCGAGTCAGACCGACCAGTTTAATTGCCTCTCGGCTTTCAACGAAATCTGTAACAAGGGATTGGTTCAGGGAAAGGTGTTTCAATTGTTGGCCAGGGAACTGCAAACTTATATGCCTACGAAAGTTTCCTTTCTCGCGCTCTCTGATACCAGTCAGGAATACTTGCAACTGCTCGAAGTGGCGTCCGAAGAACCTATTTCTCTCCGCAGCGGCATGACACTACCTCTCAGGCAGAGTCTGTTCAGGTTGGTTCTTGAGGAAAATCGGGCAATACATCAAGAAGATGTCACCGGTGTACTCAACCCTCTGGAAGCGCGATGGTTTAAAGAACTGGGTGTTAACTCTTGCTACCTGGCTCCATTCCGTCTTCAAGGTGTCAATGCTGGGATCCTATTTGTTGGAAGCGCTGCAAAGGAGGGCTTTTCCA
Source organism: Desulfobacteraceae bacterium (assembly GCA_002899795.1). Taxonomy (GTDB): domain Bacteria; phylum Desulfobacterota; class Syntrophobacteria; order BM002; family BM002; genus BM002. Next base: position 6,146 of record PPDG01000602.1, read on the forward strand.
ATCCTCAGCAAGTCATACTTCAACAAGCGGTCCAATACCTAGGACTCGCTGTCCACAACCAGATGCTCTTACAGGAGATAGATGAGCAGGGTCGTGAGCTCGAGGCACTTAATCGGATTGGCAGCGTGGTTACTTCGTCTTTGTTTGATTTGGACAAGGTCTTGGATGAGGTGGGGGTACTGGTTGATCAAATGATAACGGTAGAGGCTGGTGCCATTTATCTTCGAGAGGAAAATGGCCTTGCCGTGAAGAAAAGTTTTGGGATTAAGGCAAGCAGAATTGAGCCATTCAAAGTGAAGAATATCGAGGGAATATGCGGCTATGTCATGTCTCGGGGAGAATCGGTGCTCGTTAGAGATGCCTCACAAAACCCTCATGTATCTTCTATGGTCAAATATTTCGAGGGAACGAAAGCACGTTCCATTCTCTGCGTACCCATGGTGGTTGGTGGGGAAGTGATTGGTGCCATTCACATGTGGAACAAAAGAAGCGGCTCCTTTAACGCTCACGATAATAAAGTCATGAAATCAGTGGCTTCAAGCCTCGCCACTGCCATAGCAAGTTCCAGGCTCCACCAGATGTGCCAACGATTAACAACTGGAGAGGCGTCAGCCTGCGGAACACTATGAGAGGAATAGTTTTGGTAGAGGAGGAAGAAAGAGATTGAGACTCTGTGCACCAGTGGGATAATTCGCAGTCTTCAAGCCATTTGGACCTGATGATCGGGAGGAACCCATGCAGAACAACTCCACTTTTCAATCACCACCTCGTGCTCACATTTTGCTTGTTGAAAAGAATCGAGGAGCTCTCGAGCTTCTCGAAGCTATGCTCTGTTGGAGGGGCTATCGTGTTACCACAACGGTGGATGGTCGTGACGGCCTGGAAAAATTCCGTCATGGCCACTTCCAGCTCATTCTCACCAATCTCTCCACCCCCAGCATATCAGGATGGGAGTTGGGCCGCATTGTTAAAAACAGCGAATTCTCGATACCGGTGGCCCTCGTTACCGGTCTGGATTTCGGCGACAGACCAGACCATTCTCCCTTTGATGCAATTATCCCCGAGCCCTTCCCTTTTGATGACTTAGAGTGTGTGGTTGATTCCTTGATCGAATGTAGGAATGGAGGGACTGGAGAAGCAAGTTTACTGGAAAATTTGCGACTGGGGGAAGTAAGCTCATGATCTATCCTTGGCGCGGTTTTTCAGATATGCAATCAAATATTTCTTAACTTCTTGTAGTTCACTCCGAACAGGTAGATGAACGCAAAGCCTCTCAACATAATTCCTTTCAAGCACCAGGCGACATGACATCGTAAAGTTCAGGTCAAATACCCACCCAAGGCGTAACAATATCATGTCGTTTCGGTTCCTCACCGAGCTGTAGTACGGGACCTCCCCCTCCATAAGCTCAGCCAGTATGTCGCGGCTAAAAGAGTTGCTAATCGGTATATAACCAGTAAGAGTTTCTACTAAATTACCACGCCCTTCGAGTTCGCTGATGACCAACCCCCAAATATCTAGCTTGTCTGCATCCCGCAGGAGTCCGGAAAAAAGATATTGCCGCTGGGAGAGGTTCGTGGGCAATTCTCTCAGATTGTGGTGGCGAATTGCCTCACAGATCAGCTCCCGTTCTTCTGGGGGAATCCCCGCAAAAATCTTGTGCCGAGAGACTACGTCCAGACCCAGCAGTGCATGGTCCTCCGAGGCGCTGTCTATGAAGGTAGCGTAGCGCTTCCATTGTGGAAACCGGCCGATATCGTGAAATAAAGCTGCTGTCTCAGCCAGCAGTAAATCTTCATCGCTCAGACCCGACTTGCGGCCCACAAGGACGATTTCTATGCAGGTGCGCTCAGTATGCCGCTCTTTCAGGAGGATAGGTTTTATCCCATCTCCGGGAAGCTCATAGTATTGAGCAATGTATTCCTTGAACCAGCGTTTAAAATAATCCAGGTCTGCTTGTTTCATGACATCCTTATAAAGCCCTCCGACAACAGGCTAGAAGGGGCTGGTTGCCAAAATAATATGACGTGCATGCTAAAAGAAGCTCAATTATATTTACACTTGCACAATATCTCAATAGTATATAAGGAATTAGAATCCAGTAATCAGGAGGCATAGAGCATAGAGCATAGGGTAAAATTGCGAATTTCAAAATTAATAATCTGAAATCAGTAATTCGAAGTTACCAAAGTGCTTAGTGCCTACTGCCTAGTTTTCATGGCGCTCTGCGCTATGCTGAATTTACTTCGGGAGTTTTCAGTATGAATGAGATAAAAAGCCAGTCGGAATCAACAGTTCTCGTTCACCGCCATCCCCGGATGGTGAGCATTGTGCTAAACCGGCCACGTGTGCTGAACAGTCTCAATCTGGAAATGATTCGCTTTATTGATCGCGCACTCGACGAGATAGAGGCCGATCAAAACATGCAGTTTGTCTTACTCTCTGGTGCGGGAGAGAGGGGATTTTGCGCCGGTGGGGATATTAAAGCACTTGCCCAGGCTGTACAGCAAGAGGTCTCCCCAACGGCAGAGCAGATATTGGAGGAAGAATACGACCTGTGCTTGCGGCTCCATCGTTTTCCGAAACCCCTCATCGCCCTCGCTGACGGTATTACCATGGGCGCAGGACTGGGAGTGGCTGTTGCGGCTGACCTGGTGGTAGCCACAGAGCGTACCCGCATGGCTATGCCGGAGACGAGAATTGGTTTTTTCCCGGATGTTGGAGCCACAGGGTGGATGTTTGCCAAGTGTCCAAAGGGTTACCCTGAATATCTGGGTCTTACCGGATACGAGATGGTCGGGGCAGAGGCTGTACGCGCGGGCCTTGCCAGCCACTTGGTGAAATCGGAGCGGTTGTCTGAACTCATAACAGTGCTGGAGGGATATTCGGGAACCCTTTCCCAGCTAAGATCTGCAGCGGCAGAGGAATTGCTAGCAGGTCTAGTCCATTTTTTTGACAGCAATATCCCCACCAAACCCGAGATGGACGAGTGGGTCGCCACCTATTTTGCTGGCAAAAGTTCTATGGTGGAGATTATGGAATCCTTGCGGCAGTGTAGCATTCAAACCCAGCTATGCGAAGGAGTCTTCCATCGACTCGCCGAACGTTCTCCCACGTCGGTGGCAGTAACCTTAAGGCTCCTGCGGCACAATGAGGGGAGGCAGCTGGAGGAGGTTTTCCAAGCCGATTTCAAGGCAGCCCGTTTCATTTTGGCCCACCCTGATTATGTTGAGGGTGTAAGAGCTCGGGTCATAGACAAGGACGACAACCCGCAATGGCAACCCGAGAGCATTGAGGAAGTTGGTTCTCTAGACCTTGATCTCTAACGAGTGGTAAAAGGGGAGCGTTATTATTTTTTTCAGAATTCACCCTCAATGTCAGTTGTACCAGAGGGTTAGATTTCAAAATACTTGTGCGGGGAGTGAATATGTAATTACAGATTCGCAACGGACGACGGACAACAGACAACGGACAGTACCTCACAGTAGGTATCTTGGATTATCAATCTGCTAGGCGATCGCATGACTGACGACCCCTTCATACTCGGAGTGAACTACTGGTCTCAGAAAACGGCCATGTTTATGTGGCGGCAGTTCGACAGAAGTTCAATCAAAGAAGATATGGCCACCATTAGTGACTTGGGATTTTCTTGTGTCAGGATCTTCCCACTTTGGGAGCACTTCCAGCCGAAACCCAAGATTGTTCCTCCAGCCAGGCTGGACCAGCTGGTGGAATTCTTAGAGATGGCTGGTGACAGGAATCTCAATGTGATGGTTACCCTTTTTACCGGACATATGAACGGCTTGAATTGGCTGCCGCCGTGGATGTTGCTGGCTTCCACGGAGCGGAGTCAATATCAGGTGTTTTCCATGGACAAGGTTCGGACAAACAAGATCATGAATCAGTACGTTGATTCTGAGGTCATAGAAGCGCAAATTTTTTTCCTGCGGGAGTTGACGAACGCTGTGTCTGGACACCCTGCCCTTTACGCTTGGAATTTGGGCAACGAACCTTCTTTGTGGTCAATTCCCCCAGATGCATTCTCGACAGAGCTCTGGCTGCAAGCAATGACTGAAACTCTCAAAGAGAAGGACGATACCATACCGATAACCCTGGGCCTGCATGTAAACGATCTTACTGAGAACGGCGGTCTTAAACCGAGGCTAGTCGCTAAGTATCTGGACTATTTATCTATCCACGTTCCAGCACGCCGGGTACCATGGGCGGAAGATCCCCTAAATGCGGCCCTTCCGCCTTTTCTAGGGTGTATTGTCGGGTGGTTGGGGAAAATACCTGTGTTCGTTCAGGATTTCGGTGTGGCCACTGAGCCTGATTTGCCCAAGACTAGTAGCCGTGAATTCAGGCGTGAAGCTGATCTTGTCTTGGTCAGCGAGGAGGATTCAGCCCAAATAACGGCAGAGGTATTGACCCGGTTGAGGAGGTTCAAAATGATGGGGGGGGTTTGGAAGACCTACGGAGATTACCACCCCTCCATTTGGGACTGGCCACCGCTCGACAAGAGGGTAAGCGAGCGCTTTTGCGGCCTTGTGCGCTCTGACGGCAGCCCAAAGCTTGCAGCTTCGGTGCTCGGGTCCAGGCCAACTGGACCGCAAGAAGATGAGGCCTCTGTTGAATGGATCGATCTGCCGGAGGAAGATTATTACCGGGACCCAAGGCAGCAATTGGCTAGACTCTATCGACGTTTCCGGGAATATTATTCTTTCGATTGAAAGGTAAAAAATGCAGAAATGTCTTGTTACTGGTGGCGCGGGATTTATCGGCTCCAATCTTGTCGAGCGGTTGATAGGTGATGGCGTGCAGGTGAGGGTTCTGGACAACCTAACTACGGGATTTCTGGAGAATCTAAAACCATTTCTGGGGGACATTGACTTCAAGCAAGGAGACGTGCGGGATTTAGACACGCTTCAGGAAGTTATGGTTGGAGTGGAGGTGGTGTTTCACCAGGCGGCAGTGGTCTCAGTACCTAAATCCGTAGACGACCCTATCGAGACCGCAATGGTAAACGATCTCGGTACACTCCATGTACTTGAAGCGGCTCGCCGGGCCGGCGTTCGGAGGGTAGTGTTCGCCAGTTCCTGCGCCGTCTATGGAGATCTACCCCAACTTCCCAAGAGGGAAGATGGGGAAACCAGGCCGTTGAGCCCGTACGCTGCCAGCAAATTGCACGGGGAAGCCTACGCTTTTCTCTATGGTGACTTATATGGCCTCGAGACCGTTTGTCTTAGATATTTCAACGTGTACGGCCCCAAACAAGATCCTACCTCGCCCTATTCGGGAGTGATATCGATTTTTATGGATAGAGCTGTCCGGGGCGAACTTCCCATCATCTTCGGAGATGGGGAGCAATATCGGGACTTTGTTTATGTAGCCGATGTGGTTCAGGCAAATCTGCTGGCTGCTTACCGGGACAATATAGCTGGCGCCGTTATCAATGTAGGGACTGGCAGTTCTGTGACCGTTAACAGTCTTTGGGAAAACATCTCCCAGTTTGCCGGTGTGGAGGGTGAGCCTGAAAGAGCAGAGGAAAGACCTGGAGACATTCGAGAGTCTGTTGCCGACATCTCCCGGGCCCGAGAGCTACTAGACTACGAACCTCACTACAGCTTCAAGAAGGGACTGGAACTGACCTGGGAATGGTACCGCAGTAAAGGCAGTAAGCAGTAGGCAATATTATTGGACCTTAAGTTCTTAGGTAAGAGTGCAATAATCTAGGCAAGTTAGAGGTTGTAGATTTCAATCGGTTCCACTGGCTCTGCGAGCTCGAAGCCAAAAACTCTAGAATAAAAATAAAGTTCACTGTCCAAGGCACGTTTGATGGTCTCAGCTCGGCGGAAGCCATGCTGCTCACCTTCAAACGGGACGTAAGCCACAGTCAAGCCCTTCGCTTGCAGAGCAGCCACCATCATCTCGGCCTGATTAGAGGGAACCACCTCATCTTCGAGTCCCTGGAAAAGTATAAGCGGACAGGAAAGCAAATCAGTAAAATGGATTGGTGAACGTTCACGATAAATGTCTTGCCTTTCCGGGTAGGGTCCGACGAGTCGGTCCAGGTAGCGAGCTTCGAACTTGTGGGTTTCCTTTGCAAGGGCCTCGAGATCACTGATTCCATAATAGCTGGCGCCAGCCTTGAAGATGTTACGGAAGGTAAGAGCACAGAGAGTCGTGTAGCCGCCGGCGCTACTGCCGCGGATGGCCAAGCGCTTGCCATCAACTCTACCCTGCTCCGCCAAATAGCGTGCGCCATTAGCGCAATCGTCCACGTCCACTATCCCCCACCGTCCTTCTAACCGCTGCCGATAAGCACGACCGTAGCCACTGCTGCCCCCGTAGTTTACATCCAGCACCGCAAAGCCTCGACTGGTCCAATACTGGATTTCCCAGGCTAGAGCAGTTGAGGTGGCGGCAGTGGGGCCACCATGGCTCTTGACCAAAAGCGGTGGCCGTTCCCCGTCCGGTGGTTGCTGGTCACAATTTTGAGGTGCATAGAAGAAAGCGTGTGAAGTTTTTCCGTGTTCCGTAGGAAATTCAATGGCTTCAGGGATAGAGACATAACCCTTATCTACCTTGAGGTCGCTGGCAAGGCGGAGTGTTTGAAACTTCATATTTGCAAGGTCCAGCCTAACGATGGAGGGTGTCTGTGTGGGGGAACCGGCGCAGAAGACCACTTGTCCTGGCGAAGCGCGCAGATTCCATATTTCAGTGTATGTTGTTGCGATTTCTTCCAATTCTCCAGTGCTACAATCAAGGCTGGCCAAGAACCAGGTTCCCTTGCTCGTGTAGGCGCACATAATCCGATCGGTGGACTCAAAGCCATACGTAGACATGGAAAACAGCCACTGGGGCCTGCCGAATTCAAACTCCCTTGGGCACACCGGTTCCACCAGGTTCTGGTGGTAGCGGTACAAGTTCCACCATTCGGTTCGATCAGAGATGAAATAGAGGACGCCCCCAGGTGACCACTCCGGCTGGAATATGGATTCATTGACGCCTCCTGCTACTTTTTGGGGCTTTTCCACCGAGCCATCGGCCTGTATTTCACCCACCCACAGTTCAGTCCCATCCCAGGGGAGATTAGGATGGTTCCATGTTAGCCACGCCAAATAAGAGCCGTCGGGACTGATTCTAGGTGTGGCATAGAAGTCATTGCCGGAGACCAGCACCCGTTCTTCCTGTTCATGGTTGATCCCAACGGCAACAATAGTGTTGACAGGCTCGCCCTCTCTAACACTGTGATCTTCCCGCACACAGATCAGCCGATTTCTGAAGGTGTCCACCACCGTGTCTGCATACCGTCTTGCAGTTCCCCCGGTTAGAGGCTGGGGCTCAAGGTCGGGGCCCTGTTGAAACAGCCCCTGATCAGCGAAGTTGGAGAAATAAATAGTCCCATCTGAGACAATATAGGCCCCGCCCCCATATTCGTGCACGCGTGTACGGACATTAAATGGCTTTGGAGTCAAATCATCGGCTTTGCCATCCGGGCTCCAGCGCACGATAACGTTGCGACCAGCATCTGCCGGTCTGGACTCACTCCAGTATATGTAATTACCATCCAGAACGATCTGTCCTAGTGATACGGTCTCAGATACGATCAACTCTGAGGTGATTGGGGATACCCATTCCCCATAAGGTCTGACTTTCACCATATCCATTTTTCCTGCTCTCCTGTGATTATTTAAGTCTTTGTATTTGATGATGTTTTATTATAAACTTATTAAAATAGTTTAAATTTTTATGGTAACGATCTAGATAGTGCCAGCATACATCTATGCTGACTATGATTCTTCTTTGATTCCCAATTTTTTTCTGGCTTTCTGAAGGTCACTCGGGTTGAAAAATTCCGGATAGTAATCCAGGGCTATTCTTTCCAAACTCAGGCCACCCTCTTTGTCAAGTTTGTGGAGAATCTCCTCATTTGCAGCTCTCAAACGCCACTGGACAAAAGGGATAAGTCTCAAGTAATTACCTTCGAATTCGCGCCACTTGCCCAACCTTTTTGCTTCTGTCGGACCAATAATTCTCTCCAAGTCCTCTTCACACTTCAGGAGCAGTTCTTCTAGAGTTGGTTTACCCGCGGTCATATGACTCTGTTGCCTGTCGACATACTCAGCCAGTGCTTTCAAGATAAGTTTTTTCAAGGTGATGCCCTCGAGTGCTGCTGTGGCTTTTGCTTTGCGGTGCAACTCTTGTGGAAAGGGCCTGATGGTGTATGCTGTATCTGCCATTTTTTCACCTCCAAGATTGGTTTACTACTTTAATAGTAAATATAGCGTAAATAGTCAAGGGTATAATATTTGTTCATTATCAGTATGTTATAAATATGCGGAAATGGAGAAACAGTCTATCTTAATCACTTGATTTTATTGAAGGAACAACTTACCTTACGAGAAAACTTTTCAGCTCGTTTCAACAGGAGGATAAAGTGCTTGATGGCTTTGCCACACCCGAGGGTACGGAGTTCTATGCGCAAGAGCACAGTTCTTTCCACTATGGCGAATTGGACCAGAGCGGCTTGTTGGTGAGCCAGGCAGGATTCGGCTGCTATCGTGTGGATGCGACCGTTGCCGAGCATCGAGAAGCCTTGCGGAGGGCGCTGCTAGCTGGTGCTAATCTCATTGATACCAGCTCAAACTATGCAGATGGTGGGTCGGAGGCACTGGTCGGAGCTGTTCTAGGGGACCTAGCCTCATCGGGTGACATTTCCAGAGAGTCGGTGGTCGTAGTATCCAAGGTGGGCTATCTTCAGGGGCAGAATTATGAGCTCAGCCAGGAACGCAAACGGCAAGGAAACCCTTTCAGGGAACTGGTGCTTTACGCAGATGGTCTGGAACACTGCATTCATCCTGAGTTTCTGGAAGATCAACTTACCCGGAGTTTGGAACGACTGCGACTCAGCTGTCTGGATTCTTATCTTCTCCACAATCCCGAATACTATCTCAGCTGGGCTAGCAAAACCGGACTCATATTGGAGGAGGCTCGGCGGGAATACTACAGCCGTATAAGACGTGCGTTCGAGCACCTAGAGCACGAAGTGGAAAGAGGTCGAATCAGCTTTTATGGCATCAGCTCTAATACCTTCCCCTCCTCTGCTGCCGATCCGGAATTCACCTCTTTGGAAAGGGTGTGGGAAATCGCTGAATCCCTTTCGTCCAAGCACCACTTTCGCCTCATTCAGCTACCGATGAATCTCCTGGAGACAGGAGGAGTTACAGAAACGAATCAATCGAACGGGCAGAGTGTTATCCAGTTTGCCCGTGACAAGAAACTGGGAGTTCTCATTAATCGGCCGCTGAATGCAATCATCGATAACAGACTCATTCGTCTGGCTGAGGTCCAGGCAGCTCGAGCTGCGAGCACAGAGGAGATATCTCAGCGTATGGATGACCTCATTCAGTCGGAAGAACTGCTCGAGCGAAAAATTCTCCCCGAACTCAGCCTGACGCCATCCTTACAAGCACAGGTTCTAGAGCAAGTCGCCATTGGTGGAGTCCTTAAGCAACAATGGTCAAACTTTGGCAGCTATGAACGCTGGCACGAACTTCAATCATACTATTTTGCGCCGCGGATAAGAGGAGTGGTGCAGTTCTTGGAGCAGCAGGAAAGTCTTACAGAATCGGTCTCCCCCTGGATACGGTCACACCAGGAAATAATCCAGGCCGTGTTTCGGGCCATTTCTTCAGTCTATCAGGAACAGGCAGCCGAAAATGCAGCCCGGACCAAAGCCAGGGTGTCCTCAGCAGATGCGGATTGGGCCGAGGCTGCGACCTTGAGCCAGATGGCGTTGCGGGCACTGCGATCCACCCTGGGAATAACGACTGTTTTGGTTGGAATGCGCCAAGAATCGTATGTTGATGATGTGATTGAGGAGCTTGGCAGACCGGTTAGCAGACAGGATAGAACTGAATCCTGGCGTGAGCTTCAAGAAATGCATTTATGATTTCCGTTCAGGTCATCTTAAGAGGTAGGGTTACTCGGCGCATTCCCAGATCCGAAATCGTCTTGCTTCTATACTCCTGCTATTTCGTGACGAAGTCTACCGCCAGGACGGACTTACAGAGGGCGTTAACCTTTTTTGACACAACCTGGTGAGCGGGGTGCCTTTGGTAGCGTTGCATGGATTTAAGATCCTTGAATGAAGAGACCAGAGCAAGATCGCATGATCTTTCCGACCGAACCACGTCCCGACCAAACTCAAAGGAAAGAATCTCTGGAATTACGGGGGGCAGCGCAGCAAGGCTCTTCTCCAGACCTACAATTTCATCCTCCCCTACTCCATCTTTGAACTTGAGGAAGACCACATGTTTGAGCATCTTATACTCCCTGACTTTAGATTCAATTCGGTTGGGGGTAAACCCCGCCCCTACATTTTTTGATTCAAGGCTATGCCTTGTAGGGGTGGGGTTTATCCCCAACCGCATAAATGTTTGAATCTGGATTGGAATGTTTTGTTACGCTATGCGCTTTGCTTCCCCTTCCCTCTCCGCTCCACCGATTCCTTCCTGAAGCCAAGGGAAACGAAGGTGTTAAAAGCGAGTTCCGGTGGAAAAAGTGCCACCCGATCTCCTTCGCTGATCTCTGTATGCAGGGTGGCCCCCCGGCCATTTACCATAATCATTTTGATCCTGTCCTGAGGGAGGCCAAGACGAGGTAGCAGGTCTTCAACCTGCGATCCGGGCCGGAGTTCCACTTCAAATTCTTGGCACCCCTCCCCCGCTTCGTTTCTTAGATTTCCACCTAAAAGAACGGTTATTCGCATGGCTGCATCCATTCGATATTGAAGCTCCCTGTCCCGCTTTGGCGGAACTAAAGCGGGACAGGGAATCTTCGAAATGTAAGGTATTTATACCATTTATTGTAGTTCGCTCGCTAACCCCGCAGCCCCGAAGGCGGGATCTCCGCTTCGCTACGACAAGCTACGGGGAATGCGCTCGCTGGAGCATTTTGAATTAGCAAAGGGGGCCATAGGCCCCCTGGTTACGAGTCAATTGTGGTTCGTTCTAGAAATCTAACACCGTGTCCAGCTCTTCATCCGTTACGTCAAAGACCACGTTGTGCGGCGCCAGCGGCTCTTTGCTGAAAAATTCAGGAAGCCGGTCATCAGAGGGTGTGAAGCCGGCAGCCCTGTTGAATTCTAATTCCGTTTTGATTATTTGCTTGCCGTATTCCATGACGTCGTCCAGGGTCAGATTCCAGCCATATTGACCGTTGAGCATCTTGGGGATTGCCTCCAGGCCGCTGGGAATGTCCAGAGCGGCAAAGGCGACGAATACGCAAAGCCCTGCGGCGTCAATTCCGGCGATGGCGATTTTGAGATTTCTGGAAAGATCAACCTGCCCCTCAGGCTTGAGGGGATCTACGAATCCACCCACTTTCAATATATTGGTGGCTATTGCGTATCCGGCTGTATGGTCCGCGCCCATGGTAGTGGTGGCATAGGTAACACCTATACCTTTCACTGCCCGCGGGTCGTAAGCTGGGAGGGACTGGCGTTTTACCACTGGCACGTGCGAAACTCCATAGGCCTGCCCGGTGACCGCAGTTCCATTACCGAGGATTCGGCCCAAGGGGGTTCCCTTGCCGATCTCGTGGATCAGTTCGATGGCAGCGGCAGCATCTCCAAAAGCTTTGACCCCGGCATGCATTGCCACAGCAACTGCACAACCTGTCTCTATGGTGTCCAGGCCGTAGTCGTCGCACAATCTGTCAATCTCGGCAATTGCATCAAGATCATCAATGCCGCAGTTGGCGCCATTGGCCCAGATAGTTTCGTACTCCAAGGCGGAGGTTACATAGTTCTTGTCTTTGTCAACATATTCGTTTGAGCACTGAATGATACAAGTTGAGCAGCCGGAGTGAGTGGGATTACCGCCACGCTCCTTGATAACATCGTGCATGGTCTCACCACTAATTTTCGCTGCTCCTTCGAACTGTCCCGCGGTGAAATTGCGGGTGGGAAAGGCCCCCGCCTCGTTAATTATGCTGGTGAGCACATTGGTTCCGTAGACGGCCAATCCTCCCCCCGGTTTCGTGACGGGGTGTTCACGCAGGGCATCCCTGAAAACCCCAGCGGCCTCTTTGAAGGCTTCCTTATCTGCATAGGTGACCCCGGGAGCCTCTGTGTCATCTACCACAATGGCCTTGAGCCCCTTGGAGCCCATAACCGCGCCCATGCCACCTCGGCCGGCATGTCGGGATGGTGTCCCATTGGTGCTGGTAACCGCTATCGAAGCTGCTGAGAACCTCATTTCCCCGGCTGGCCCGATTGAGACTATCCCCACTTTTTTCCCATACTTGTCTTGCAGTTTACTGGCGAGGTCGTAGTTCTTCAGTCCCTTGAATTCGTTTGCGGGCTGAAGTTGAGCACCGTCCTTGTTCACCAGCAAGTAGAATAGTTTACCTTCTGGGGCCTGCCCTTCCAGTACCATCCCGGCTATTCTCAATTTGCCGAGCTTGATTGCCACATTGCCACCCACATTGCTTTCTTTTATTCCTCCAGTAAGGGGACTCTTACCACCAATGGAAAGGCGCCCTGAGTTGGCGCAGGTTGTGCCTGCCAAAAGGCCTGCAGCCACCACCAACTTGTTACTGGGATCTAGAGGATGGCAGAGTGGCGGTACCTCTTTTGCCACGATCCCTGAGGTAAGACCTCTCCCTCCAAGTGCTGCGTATTCCGGGGCAAGTTCCTCCACCTGGATTTTCCCCTCGGTCATGTCAACACGGATAAGTTTTCTCATAACACTACCCCCTTGTGTTTATCTGAATTGCCAATTATTCGTTCTAAGCAGATGTGTTGTGATGAAATTTGAACAATGGGAAACTGCTTCTTAATTTATGACTGAATGGCTCGGGAACTGTCAAGAGAAATTCTAGCAATTCGCTGGGCGCAAAGTGAAAAGCATGGGGCAGAGGGAAATACTGCTGGCAGCTGCAGGTTGGTTGATTAGAAAATTAGAGAATTAGAAAATTAGTCAAACAGATAAATTTTTACCGCTTACTGCTCACTGCGCGAAGCGTCCTGAGCCTGTCGAAGGGCTTACCGTTTACTATTTGGCGAATCGACTACTGACTACTGGATTCTGGCTCCTGACTTCTTACATTAGAATGGCCAGAGACAGCATGGTGGTGGTCTCTCGAATTCATCCTCACAGGAAGCCAACTGGTATGAATAGCGTTTAGCTCGGCTTTGGACTTTCCACGCCACCTTTTTCAACCAGGTTTTTTTTCGATATGTTCGGCGGTTGAAACCATTATGTCCCTCGTGGTAGGCGAGGTATAGATTATAGGTGTCATCGCGAGCAATCTTGCAGATGGCATAGCTAAGATTGCTGTACCAGCCGACAAAATCAATTGCATCGGCAAAGTTGGCCCTGTCAGCCCCCCAGTTACCGGTGTTGGCTTTATATCTTTCCCAGGTTTCATCCAGCGCCTGTGCATATCCATAGGCAGAGGAAGGTCGGGGACCTGGGAAAAAGCAAAGGCAAGTAGTCCGAGCTGGTTTGGCCCCGGCCTTGAATTTTGACTCCTGATGCATAATGGCCATGAGCACCGGGATGGGAACGGACCACTTTTCGGAAGATCTGTACGCACTTTTATACCAGTCCCGCTCTTTTCGGAAGATTTGACAAATATTGTCTATGTTCTTCGGGGCAGTTTGACGATGCGCACAGCCGCCAATGAGAACGGTAAGAATGCAGATCAGCGAGAATACACTGGTTACCAGTAAGCTTTTTCTGAGCATAGAAGGCGGAATCTCCACGTTCTGGCCCCAGCAAGGGTTTCAGCCACAGAAATATCCGGGCTAAAAAAACTGCAATACCTCTGACGGGTGTGCCACCAGCACTTCTGCCCCGGTATCCTTGAGTTCCTCGGCTGTGCGAAAACCCCATAATGCCCCTACTGGAAACATGCCTGCTCCCCTGGCCGTCTTCATATCAGTACCAGTGTCGCCCAGGTAAAGGAATTTATCAGCAGGCACGCGGAGTTGTTGCGATATTTCTATGGCGAGGATGGGATCGGGTTTTTTTGGTACTGCGGGTCGGGCGCCGGCAACGGGATAGAACTGCCACTTGGACAGTAGTTCAGCAACCATCTCCTTGGTGGACTCTTCTGGCTTGTTAGACAACACGGCCAGTTTGAGGTTGCGGAGGGTTAAGTCGTCCAAGAGCTCAGGGATACCATCATAAGGTCGCGTTTTTAGCGACCAACGTTTGCTATACTCTGCCCGCATCTCAGCGACGCACTGAGCAACTGTGGCCTCATCACGCCGGTTTTCGGGAAGAGCTCGCAGGGCGAACATCTCCACCCCGTCGCCGACAAAATGTTTGCAGACTTCGGCATCATGGCCAGGAAAACCAAACCCATCGAGTACTATGTTCATTGAGTCGGTGAGATCCTCAATGCTGTCGAGAAGCGTTCCGTCCAGATCGAACAACACGGCCTCGAACTTCATGGAAATAAACCTCCTGAGAAAGGGCGACCCATTAGAATCAGGAGCAATTTACCAATATATAACGGTGCAAGCAAGAGCTACGAAAGCCAAAGCTTCCGATATAGTGGAGACTGAAGCTCATCCTTCTCCGGTATCCCTGCCAGGCAACTCTCAACATATTGTGCCAGAGTAAATCCCAGCCCAGTGTGGATTAAGGGATGTAATGTAACTTTTCCTGTGATTGAGGTGAGTTTGCGTTTCTCAATCTCCTATCCACTTAAACCTGTCCCTACTGCCCGCCTCACTTCCTCCCTGGTTGCCCACAATTGGAATTTTATTTCTCAAACTATGACCTAAAATGCCCAGGCTTCCATACCTGGTTCGCATCATAATAATGGTTAAGTTCCTATAAATACACGAAAAGCAAACTAGACTCCTGCATGGCACAATTATTGTTTAGTCAAAATACATCGTGGAGGCGAGACTCTGCAGTTTGGACAGTTAAAGTTTGCGGTGCTGGGGTCGTGGGTGCGACTCCTGCCGCGTCCACCAATATTAGCCAAACAATCTCTAGATACTATTCACACAAATAAGGTTATGTACAATCCGCTAAGTGATAGATGCGGTGATTGCGTCTGGTGGTATGAAGGGCCCATCATGTGCATAGATTGTCCTAATTATCCGGAGGCAGAGAGATATATTCTGCCTTGTTCTCAATGCAAACAGTTTCTCTTCGTGAGCCAGCTTTATGAAATAGTTTTTGAAAAGAAAGGCCTTTTCGTGTTTTGTAGCAAAGAGTGCAAGGAAGAATGGGACTTCTCCGTTACCGCAGAAAAGCAACCCTTTCTGGAAGAACAAGCATTTGGCTCTAACCCACCGTAGCCTTTTTTGCTGATGTAGGGTTAACGACAATGAGACTCACTTGCTCACTGTGTGAAGAAATATTTATTAAAGCTCACCCAGCCATGCTCATCCTCTACGGCAGAGGAATTTATTATTTCTGCACCGTTAGGTGTAGAGACAACTTTGATCTCCGAAGTGGTGAGGATAGACGCTGCGGGGTAGAACGCAGACAGTTTGAACAAGCTGAGCACAATGGGACCGAGAGGCGCATACCAATAGACCGAAGATGCGGAGGAGAACGTAGAAAAGGTATTAACGCTATCACATCGGAGTAAACTATTCATTTCCCAAACAACACTGCGGAGCTTCGGCTCCGCTTTTTTGTACTCCATTCAGACTCTAGGAATGTGGATTACATACTTTAATCTACACTTTTGCATTTCAGAAATATCCACTACATCTAGGAGCAAACCGTAACCCGCCCTATCGCCCACTCATAACCTGATTTGAAAACACGGTTACCATCACCGCCAGGGCTAACATAAATAGCGTCTTGGTTGCCTGTCGTGCCATGCTATCATCTCGCCTTCTGTTAGGATTTTTTGGAATTTTAACCGCCTTGCCTTCCATATTGTAATAAAGTATTACTTCAATTTTAGTCATTTTATATATTAACTTCATATAATTACATAACTATAGATGGCTATGTGGCTGGCTACACAGCTATTGAAATGGTCCAGTCTTTGCGTATTTTTATGTAGCAATATGGCTAACAATCTAATGGTGATTCGCTATGGATGAAAAACGAAAAAGCTACAACACTACTCTAAGGGCTGACCTGACTAAGGGACTCCGCATTCTTGCAGCCAAGCAGGGCAAACGTCAAAACGACCTCCTAGAAGAAGCAATCAAAGACCTTTTTGACAAATACCGAAGCGAGCCCCAAGTCACAGCCCTAAGTCCAGTCCCAAAAACTCAAAAGCGCAAGCACCCCAGAGCCGAAGTCTCATGGCCTGTAAGTGTGATTACTTCCCAGGGATTGTTTGATGGAGAAATTAAAAACATCAGCAAAGGCGG
>PPDG01000380.1 GCA_002899795.1 Desulfobacteraceae bacterium
ATCTGGAAAGCACCATAAACGGTTGGTCAAACTGGGAGAAAGTGAGGTGGGCAGAGTTGAGGGGTGGGAGCAGACTTTGCATTACATCCCTTAATTCACACTATCCCCTTAGCGAACTCCGCACAGAATTTGGTAGCTTGGTCTCAAGAGGAAAAGTGTGGATTAAGGGATGTAATCTACACTTTCGCTATGATCGAGGCAGGGACAAGTATTTCTGATTAAGTTCACTTTGGTCATGTATTAGAAAATGCACTGGCGAGGAGAGATTCCCTTGGGAATAATGCGTTCAGACCATTCATGATGAGACGGCATCACGGAGTCGCTAAATTTAAACGCTCCGAGACCACATTTTTGAGGAATTGGTAGTCTTCTGCAGAAACCGTAGTGAACCGAACCCCTATACCTACGGCAGCTTGTTCCGGCTTTGATGTCGTGGCAATATCTGTCCGTACTACCTCTGCCCCTATCCACAAAAGCTCTCGCTTTAGACCCAAAACACCCATGACAATTAGGTCATTATTAGATAGCAACTTCCTGGTGCGAATATAAGCACCGCTAGAACTAATGTTCTCTACGATACCATTCGCATCCCCATCAGTAGTCATCATAGTAACAGGCCATTTCACCTCGACCCTAGGATGTTTTCGTTTCTCTGAAACATGAGTAGAGTTCATACTAATCACCCACCTGTCAGCAGCAAAATTTCTGAAGCAATTAGAATAGTCTCCCAATGCTTTCTGCCATTAATATCTTTGAATAGCTCATCTAGTTGTCCAACATGAAAGAATCATGCCAAGCCATGTTGGATTGACAAATGAGGTGCGAACTCACGTTTCCGGATAAAGTGACATCCACACCGCCATTAGGTTGAAATGTTCAGTTATCAAATACCACTTGCGGAGTCACTGGCTCCGTTTTTTGTTGGCACTGGGTTTGCAGTAGTAAAACAATGGGGTGGGCGTAGGGTTCACCTCGTTGAGTTTCGGTAACCCCCATCGGTTTATAGCGGTGTGCG
Organism: Desulfobacteraceae bacterium; assembly: GCA_002899795.1. Classification (GTDB taxonomy): domain Bacteria; phylum Desulfobacterota; class Syntrophobacteria; order BM002; family BM002; genus BM002. Next base: position 1,016 of record PPDG01000380.1, read on the forward strand.
CCGTGCCGATGGGGGTTCTTTTTTCCACCCCTCCCATGCTGCCCAGCTACCAGAGCAGATAGGCATGGTCGTTGCATTTGGGTTTATCCCACCTGACTGCATAAGGACTTTTTGGTTGCTTGCGGAAATGCTTCTTGTAAAGTCTAAAAGGACAGACACTATGGCGGATACAGTCCTGGTAGTGGATGACGACAGCAATATAAGAGAAGTCCTGCACAAATTTTTTACACTAAAAGGATACGAGGTTGTCTTAGCTGCAAATGGAGAACAGGCCCTGGAGCTGGCAAAATGCGAGATGCCGAAGGCAATTCTCCTGGACATTAATATGCCTGGCATTGACGGAATGGAAACCTGCAAAAGACTGAGGGCAGATGAGAAAACCCGGCTCATCCCGATCATTTTGATAACTGCATATGGTGCCAGCAAAACGGAAGCTAATGATGTTGGGGCTGATGATATTATATATAAGCCTTTTGATATGAGGGACTTAAGCATTCGGCTAAAGTCGGTAATTCGTGTCGGACACATTGCCAACCGATGGGAGAGGCTGATGACTTATATGGACGAACTGGAGAAGAATCGCTCTGAATTAGTCCTTGAGAAAATCGAGAAGCGAAGAAATCAGCTTGCCAATAGTTGCGACTAGAACTCTCAGATTACCATTTACTATCCATCATTTTTCGAAGAACACGGCGGAGCTTTGGCTCTGCTTTTTTAATGCTCCATTCAGACTCTGGGAGTGTGCATTAAGGGATGTAATCCACAGTTTCACACCCGTTCTGGTGAGTCTTGACTTTCTGCTCAGAATACGAACCAATTCCGGTTCACTTATGCTTCCCATACTTTTAATTCTGGCCAAGTTTAGGTATTGGCAAGAGTTCTATAATTCTGAATTTGAGTAAGCTGCCGCAGTATTTTGAGGATTCCCTTCCCGCGTGAGAGACGTAAACGAAATTTCGCGAAAAGATGAGGAAAGACGAGGAAAGATGAGGAAAGATGAGATGAACTTTTGTCAATAAGTTGTAGAGACTCTTGTTATCATAAGGATATTTCGACATTTTTAATAATTGCCAAAGAATTGTAGTCATTCTCGTATGTTTCAGACACCTTGCCAATGTTTCATTGTTATCCTCTTAAGTTAGCCTTTGTGTATAACTCAAAAGCTCTAGATCCAATTTTCAAGGTTTTCGACATTTGACTTATCTTGAAATGCCTAGGTAAACAGTATTCTAGAGAATCTACCGAAGCGCACAATGGTACAGTGAATCTGAAAAGTGTGGCAACTCCGGCTTTTCTTGAAGAAGATAAGAGGATGTCATGAGTAAAGGTAGATACATTAGATGGGTCGTGGATTCTGGCCGGAGCCCAGATTGGCTTCTGAGGGAGTACAGAAGTAAAGTCCAACGGGTTATCCAGATACGTCGAATCCTCAAGAACCCGCAGTCTAAGAAGCGAAACACTGGTCGAGCACACAGCCCTCTGGCGATAAACATATACAAGCGGAGCCTTCCCATTCGAGAAAGGGACGTTCAAGAGTGCCGACAAGCCATCCGTTGGCTAGCTAGTCGAGGACTCATTCGAAAAGCCGCCCGTTCTTTCTGACATTTAGACCTCCGATTAGAAAAATAGACATGGTTAAGATGCAAACTCTCCTACTCTTTTCCTGAAAGTTTAGATTACATACTTTAATCTACACTTGCCCTCTAGAGACCAACCTACAATATCTTGGTTTAAACTAAGAAAATGCGGGGTCGTTGGCTCCGCTTTTTGCTGCCTCAAAATGGTGGTTTTACCGATTGACAGTGTCAACCTTTTCTGGGTAGTGTTTGCACGCTGCGTTGTTTAGGGTGTCCCGCTTCCCGGTTCACCCAATATTTGAATTAGTATTTTCTCCTGTTAAGCCCATCTTCACCATCCCAAATCTCTTCAACAACTACGGCTTTCAGATTACGTTGGAGCAACATGGTTCGAAAGTTTTACAAATGCCTCAATTCCTGCAATCTCTTTGCTGAGCAGAAGTGTCCACAGCAACAGTTACTGGAGAAACTATTTCTATTTCCGCAGATAACAGTCGTTGAGGACCTTGAGAGAATCTGTAAAAGTCAATGTTGCACCAGTGAAATTCTTTCCTCCGACCACGCTGAAAATGTTCTCGAATCTCTTCGGCAAATTGACCACCGATTACCAGCAGATAAGCAGGACTAGGGTTGTAGCCTCCACCCCCCTTGTGGTAAGGTGCTATGCGGGTAGGGTATGCTTGAGACGGACATACCTTACACATCCTTTTGCCCTCACTGGCCTTGGGAGCTGGACTGGTCAGTGGGGGCTTTTCTGTTGCATCTTCACCCCTTATTCCTGTAATTTGAAAACAATTTAAGTCCTTCTAAGAAAGCACGAGAGAAACTCTTCAAGAAATAGTCCCTTATAGCGAGGGCCAGCGATGGCAGAAGAGGGCCGCCAACATCAAAGAGCCAAAGTCAGTTGGCCTGTCACCATTCAGACCGAAGAAGGCACTATTGAACGGGCTACATAC
>PPDG01000195.1 GCA_002899795.1 Desulfobacteraceae bacterium
GGATGGGTACTATCATATCATTGTCTCCATGAAAAAACAGGACGGGCACGTGCACCCCGCCAATCTCGCCCACGGCATTTAGACGGTGTTTGAGTATACGTTCCGCAAATGGTAGGGGGTAGTGAGCCCCCGCCATGGCTCCCATGTTCGTAAAGGTTGATTCAAGGATAAGCCCATTACAAGGCTGTGTAGCCCCGACATGAGTAGCGGCAATACCTCCCAGCGATCTCCCAAAAACAACTAGCTTGGCCTTGTGTTGGTCAGCCCACTTTCTGGCCACCTGGTAGGCCGCCTCCGAGTCGAGATAGAAGCCCTTTTCGCTTATACGGCCATCGCTTCGGCCATAGCCCCGGTAGTCAAAAATGAAGACACTGATACCTCTTTGATGGAGCAAACGGACGTTGTCTAAACGGTGCGAAATGTTACCGGCATTGCCATGACAAAAAAGTAAGATATGGCTAGAGGGCGACGCGGGGATCAGCCATCCGTGCAGCCGAACAGAGTCGCTGCCAGTGAACCAAATATCCTCAAAGGGGAGATCAAAGTCAGCCGGGGTCTGTTCTATAGTGGTATCGTGGAAAAAGACCTGTTTTTCAACAAACCAGTTCCAACATCCGCTTAGAAAACTCAAAACCAATACCCCCAGAAGAAGGGCCCCGATTCGTAGGAGCCTTAGTATAATTTTCCTAATGGCCATGTTCTCTTGGCCTATCTACTAAGCACTAGGAACTAAACACTAGGCACTAAGCACAAATGAGTCGCAGTGCCTACCGCCTAGTGTTTAGTGCCTAGTGTGGAGGCGAAGCCTCTACTCATATTTCCTTGAAAACTTTGGCCAGGGATTCACCGGCCACATGAAGCTTCCATTCGTTCAGATAGCCAAATGGTGTCACTGTGACCGAGTAGCCGCTTGTCCCCAGCCGCTGGCGAGCGTCCTGAACCAGTCCCTCAGCAAAGTCAGCGGGCGCCTTACTTCCAGAAAGATGATTGAAGGAATGTAAAACCACGTTCTTCGAGTCGAACTTTCCAGCTAGCCACTTTATATTTTTAATAAACTTGGTGAGTACCTTACCCCGTCGCTCCAAGTCCTCAGCCTCAACGTGGTAGAAGACTACTATAGCATGCTGGCTGTTGGCTTCCATGTCCTGATCCTCCACCTGTTCCAATACTTTTTGGTAGGTCTTGAACCAGAATGACGGGGCGTAGAACAGGAGAAGTTTCATATGTATGAATGCCTCTGTCGTCAGGATAAACTATCTTTGCATCATACAATGCTCAAAAGGGTGGGGTCAACAATTGCAGATTGTAGAATGAAGATTGAAGATTTAAAAACTGACTTCGAGGATATGTCTGCGAAAGTAGAAAAATTGTGCTCCGCCAGGTTATCTTTGACTTCATGTAAATTCATCTCTATATGCAAGTCTGCAGAGTCAATGATTATAAATTTTGGATTTCGATTTCTGATCTTAAATGCAAGAATCTTAAATCTGAAATCCACAATCTCAAATCTGAAATCTGAAATCTAGGAGGGGTTCTACTTGATTTTCGCTCGGTAAAGTCGCAGGCTGTTGGATACTACGGTTATGCTGCTCACAGCCATGGCGAGAGCTGCCAATATGGGATGTAATTGCCTAAGGAAGGCCGGCAGGAATTCTAGAGGGTAGAGCAGACCTGCAGCTACCGGAATGAGGATGATATTATAGATGAAGGCCCAAAAGAGGTTTTGCTTTACGGTTCTCATGGTGGCGCGGCTCAATTGAAGGGCTCGAGGTATGCCCAGCAGGTTGCCACTGGCCAGAATGACTTCGGCAGTCTCGATAGCCACATCTGTCCCAGTGCCGATGGCGATACCTACATCCGCCTGGGCCAGGGCAGGGGCGTCATTGATGCCGTCGCCCACCATGCCAACCTTGAATCCTGCATCCTGAAGTTCTTTGATCTTCATTGATTTTTCTTCGGGCCGGACTTCGGCCACTATGTCATCCACGTGAACCTGGGCAGCAATGGCTCTGGCAGTCTGGATATTGTCACCAGTGAGCATAACCACCTTCATGCCCTGCTGATGAAGCTCTGCCACAGCCTCCTTTGCTTCAGGTTTCAGGGAATCTGCGACAGAAATCAACCCCAGCAGTTGTCTTTCAACCACCACCGCCATCAAGGTTTTCCCCTGATTCTGTAGGTCTTCGATAGACTTGTTTCCTCCAGCAATATCGATGCCCATTTGTACGAACCAACCAGGCTTGCCCACGTAGACTAACTTGCCGTCTATTTTGGCTTGAACGCCAAGTCCGCCTGATGCTTTAAAGGCTTCAGGCTCGAAAAGCTCCAAATCCTTCCTCTCAGCCTCCTTCACAATTGCCCGCCCCACCGGGTGTTCGGAACCTCTTTCAACTGAGGCGGCAATACTAAGCAGTTCCCGTTCATTCAGCGCTGACGACCCTGTATTGAACGAGATGACATCAGCCACAACAGGTTTGCCCAGAGTGAGAGTCCCTGTCTTATCAAGGACAATCGTCTGCAGCTTGGTGGCTTTTTCAAGCGCTTCACTGTCTTTAAAGAGGATACCTTTCTCTGCACCCTTGCCGGTCCCCACCATGATCGCTGTAGGCGTGGCAAGACCGAGGGCACAGGGACAGGCAATGATGAGAACCGCCACCAATCGAATCATGGCGGGTACGAACTCACCGCCTAGGCTCCACCAGAGAATGAAAGTAAAAAAAGCAATTCCGATAACCCCAGGGACAAAGACGGCGGCAACGCGGTCGGCGAGAGCCTGGATGGGGGCCTTGCTTCCCTGAGCCTCCTGAACCAGACGGATTATCTGGGCCAAAGCAGTGTCCCTGCCCACCTTGGTTGTTCGAAACTTGAGACGGCCCTCGCTGTTGATGGTGGCGCCAACCACTGCATCTCCAGGGCCCTTATCCACGGGAATAGGTTCACCGGTCAACATGGATTCGTCAACAGCCGACTGACCTTCCAGGACCACACCGTCAACTGGAATCTTTTCACCGGGACGGACAATGACCACATCCTCCACCTGGACCTGGCTGAGAGGAATCTCCACTTCCTTGCCATCCCTCAGGATAGTTGCGGTGCTTGGGCGCAAACCCATGAGTTTTCGAATTGCGTTTCCCGTTCTCCCCTTGGCTCTCGCCTCCAACATTTTGCCCAGCTTGATCAGGGTGATGATTACTGCCGAGGTCTCGAAGTAGACGTGGCTGCCCAGAGAAGGGTAGAGCAGCACCCCAACAGAATAGAAATAGGCAACCGATGAACCCATGGCCACTAACACGTCCATGTTGGCACTGCGGTTCCTCAGGCTTTTCCAGCCACCGGTGTAATAATCCCAGCCCGTGTAGAACTGCACCGGAGTTGCCAGAATCCAGAAAACCCAGTTGACCCAGAGAGCATGACTCCAAGCTCCCAAAAGGCCAAAGTCCCTGCCCATACTCCAGAGAAAAAGGGGTACAGTGAAAAGGAGACCCACAGCGAATTTTCTGGTTTGCTCTGCAATCTCAGCGCGTCGTGCCCTTTGCTCCACATCC
>PPDG01000559.1 GCA_002899795.1 Desulfobacteraceae bacterium
GAGACGTAAGACAGGAAAAGCCACCATGGTTAACCTCAACAAGACCATAACTCAGGGAGATTTGAGCCAGAACGTAGTGCTGGATAATGAAGACACCGTGGTGGTACCGGTTATCGCGGAAGACAAAAAGAACAGAGTATTCGTGTTTGGAGAGGTCAACAACCCCGGAGTCATTCCAACTCGCGGCGACCTTACGGTGGTGGAAGCACTTGCTCTGGCCGGAGGCTTCAAACAGAGAGCCGTACTAGGCGATGCTAGAATATTGCGGGGCGATATGACCAGACCAGAGGTGATCGCTTGTGATATCGACAGAATCCTAAATAAAGGAGATATGAGCCAAAACGTCAAACTCCGAAACGGAGATATGCTCTACGTACCTAAGAACGCTATAGGTAGAGTAAGTGACTTCCTGAGGGAGATTCAGCCCATTCTCGATTTCATCATCTGGCCGGCACGAGTTTATGATGCCTGGTCGGGTAACGAACCTTTTGATTAGAGTCCACAAGGAGATCTCATAAATTAGAAAAGAAAAGGTCTCATTACCCGTCTGATATGGCGCAAGTTAATTTATGGCAAAATATGATATAAGTATACGCGATTACTGGCGGATCATCCGCAAACGCAGGACCATTGTCATCCTGGCCACCATATTGTTTACCGTCTTCAGCTATCTCTTTGCTCTGATTCGCACGTCTGAACCTCTCTACGATGCGACCTCCGCCGTCAAAGTAGAAAAGGCCACTGATCTCACCACCTTGCTGCTCGGCACCGTCTCCTGGACTTCTTGGGACAACGTTGCCACCCAGGCGGTGATTATCACCAGCTTTCCAGTATTCGAAGAATTAGCACGACAGATGGGACTGATCCCTGAAAACATCTCATCAGCCCAAGTTCGCAGTACCCATAAGTATCTGCAAGTAGTTAATGGACTCAAATCGAAGATTTCAACCGAGCAGGAGGGCAACACCAACATTATAAATATCACCGCCACCTCTTCAAATGCCACTGAGGCTGCGCTGCTCGCCAACACGGTTGCCGAAGTCTACCGCCAAAATAACGTTAATGAACGGAACAAGAAGGTCAGAGAAACAAGGGAGTTCATTGAGAAACAGTTGGAACTAGCTGAAAGCCGCCTTCAGCAAGCTGAAAAGAATCTTCGCAATTACGAACAGAGCACCAAATTGATAGCCATTGACGCTCAGACCACTGCTATGCTTGAGCGTATTATCAGCCTTGAGAATGAGGTGGCAGATCTACAGCAAAAGAGACTTGAAGTCAGAAGACAGCTTGGACTGCTTCAACAATTCCTTGAGGGGAAGCAGAGTGTCAACCAAGAAGCATTCTACGTCGTGGATCCCTCCCCCCAGCTAGCTAAACTCACAGCCAAGTTCAGAGACCTCAGCTTGCGGCGCGAAGTCCTCCTCAACGACTATACAGAGGAGCACCCCGAAGTGGACGCGGTGGATGCAGAGCTGGCGAATGTGCTCTCAGAAATGGATAAAGAACTGAGGTCCATGCTGACCACAATAGAGGGCCGCTTGCAGGACTTAGAAAAACGGCTCGAAACAGTTCGCGACCAAGCAATGGCCATTCCAGACAGTGTTCTTACCCTCGCCAGGCTCCGCCGCGAGGTGGAGGTAAACGGGGATCTCCTTGCCCAGCTCAAAGGCAAGTATCAAGAAGTGATGATCCAGGAATCGGGCCTCATAGAAGAGGTTAAGATCATCAAGCCTGCTCTGGAGCCAAGCCACCCTATCAACACGCCCAACACTCTCATGAACACCGTCACTGGAGGGATAATTGGCCTCGTTGCAGGCCTCGTGCTTGCCTTGATTGTGGAGACCATGGACACATCTCTTGGCACCATCGAAGATGTGGAGGAGATTTTGGGCATACAGGTACTCGGCATAATTCCGTCTATTGAAGAATTTGTCGTTAGTGAGAAAGGCGAAAACGGTGCCAAAAGAAGAACTGAGCCTCTCGTTACCCACTTTGCCCCGCACTCCCCCGTCTCAGAAGCTTACCGCTCATTGAGGACGAACCTTCAATTTATCCGGAGTGATAAAAAGGCAAAAGCTTACCTGATTACCAGTTCTTCTCTAGAAGAAGGAAAAACCTACAATGTGGTTAATCTAAGCCTGAGTCTGGCCCAAGCTGGGGAAAGGGTGCTCCTCATAGACGCTGATTTACGCAGACCTGCTGTCCACCATATTTTCGGCCTTCAAAGACAACCTGGTATCACAGACTATATCATGGGAACAGGTGAACTGGATCCAAGGCCGGAGAACACTGTTGATCTCGACATGACTTTGACCTTCAACTCCGGGCAGACGGATAGCGGCTGGGGTAACGTGACCAACACCGTCATCGATGTGATGCTCGGCGACTTCGAATTTGACGACATTCTGAGAACTCCGGGGATGGATAATTTACATATCATCAGTGCGGGTCAAGGTCTGCTCAACCCAGCTGAAATCCTTCGTTCACCCAGGTTCAAGGAGTTTCTGCGTGAGGTAAGGGAACACTACGATGTTATCATCGTAGACACGCCACCTGTTCTGCCCGTGGCCGATGCCTTCGAGGTGACTCCTGAGGTGGATGGGGTTATCCTTGTTTACGAAGTGGGCCGAATAGGGCGGGGACTTCTTAAAAGAGCCAAGGTGCAGTTGGAAAATGTAAACACCAATGTACTGGGTGTAATCCTCAACAATGTCAAACCTGATGTGGCACCAGATTTCTATCGTTACCGGACAGATTACTACTACAGGGATGAGGATCGCGACAAAGAATCTGTTTCTCCTTCCCGCTGGCGGGAATTCGTCGGCCAGCCTCTTCATATTTTTCAGAACATAATGCGGTCCACACCCGAAGCCAAAGGGAAACGAATTATAGTTACTCTTTTCCTTATCTTTGGCATTTTCGCAACTGCCGGTCCAGCATGGCAGAGTTATCCGAAAATCAGGTCCGCATTTCAAAGCTCGCTAGGCGAGAAAAAGCTCAGGGGTGAAAGCATTGTCCCAAAGAAACCGATTTCACCTGCTGTTGCTGCTCCTATGAAACAAACAAGTCTTGCGTATCCTTCTGCTGCCCCCCAAAAAAAAGAGAGTGTAGCCACTTTGGCAGAGACTCCGAAAGAAGAGCAAATCCAAGCACAGGACGGAACCAGACCCGGCCAGCCGGTTGCACCCCAACCGCCTGGCAGAGAGCAGATTGAGCCATCAAGTCAGACCGCTGAAGAGCAGCCTACTGCGCATGAGGGAAAAGTCGCACACGCCCCAATCACAGAGGATAGAGTTGTCGCCGAGCAAGAATCAGCTGAACCGCAAGGTTTATCTGCAGTACCATCCATAAAAAGTTTCGTTGAGAAATGGCGTCGCTCCTGGGAAGAGGGCGACTTGCAAGTTTATATCGGTTGTTATCATTCGGACTTCAGAGCACGTGGCATGAATATCCAGGCCTGGAAAGACTCCAAGCAGGACCTGTTTAACCGTACTCCGGAGAGGGACGCGCAAATCAATGACATCAAAATAAAGCTGGACGGC
>PPDG01000207.1 GCA_002899795.1 Desulfobacteraceae bacterium
AAACCAGGATCCCGGTGACAACATGGGGGTGTGCTTTTCTTACCTGCGCTAGATAGGCCTGGTTGTAGGATGAAATCAGGACTGAGTCTACCATATCAAAATCCTCCACCAGAGCTAGGATCTTTTTCACGACCTGCTCGGGATCCGGATTTCCACTCATTTCCTTGATTTCGAGATTTACGCTCCAGCCATGCTCTAGAGTGAAGGTGAGCGCTTCTCCAAGGGTTGGCGCCTGTTGCTGCACGTAACTAGCCAGGTCCGATTCTGCAACCATACCTGAGGCAATTTGACCAAAGGGATCCTGTTCTGTGAACCAAGAGCCAAAATCAAGAAGGCGGATCTCATCAAGTGTGAACTCATGGACCAGCCATGGTTTTCTACTGGGAAAAACCTCCCTGACGTTTGAAGTACGCTTGAGAGTGCTGTCGTGAATGACGATAAGTTCTCCATCCGCGGTCATCTGGATATCCAGTTCCCACATGTCAGCGCCGGCCTCTAAACCCTTACGAGCCGCAGCCAGAGTGTTTTCTGGGGCTAGGGAGCGAGCACCACGGTGGGCGATGTTCAGGATGTGAGACGCGGTTAAAGGTGCAGACATTTCTTTTTGCATCTCCATAAATTCGTGAATTATCAGGGGCTAGTATAATTCAATTTAAAATGCGAAAATTATTCTTACTTACTTTGAACATATTAAGAAATTGGTTGACTAATTCTATCGAAAACTGTTTCGTTGCGCAGCTGTTAATATAAATATTTTTCCGGCGCCCGTTTTCCAGATGAAAGGGAACACTGAGAGTTCTGTATTGCCATATGGTGGGATTTACAGGTACTAAAGGGTAAGGGCAGTTTGATAAAGCTGATCATAATTGTCTTTGACATCAGTAAGATAGTGCTTTAAAATTCAAATTTTTGTATTGCAACAAACAATGTCCATTGAAGCTCCCTGCGGCAAGACCTGTCGACGAGCTCAGGTTGAGTCGCTACGGGGAATGCGCTCGCTAGAGCATTTTCACCAACCGAGGTAAGAGCTTGGCAATCTTAAGAGGCTACCCCAGACCGCAGTTTCCTGGAAAAAGGCGCAGACGGCGAGGGCTGAGATTTATAGTTTGGACCTCATTAGTCCTTATAGTTGTGCTGCTGGGAAGCGGTGCTTACGGTTTTTATCGAGTCACCCGGAATCTTCCCCAGATTTCTTCTCTGAAAGATTACCAGCCTAGTATCGTCACCACGTTATATGCGGATGACGGTAGCCCCATAGCGGAGTATTACTTGGAGCGCCGCATTGTGGTTCCCCTGGAGAAAATCCCTCAAACTCTCATAGATGCCTTCGTGGCAGCGGAAGACTCGCGCTTCTTCGAACACGAGGGGATTGATTTCTTTGGGATACTGCGGGCCTCGTGGAAAAATATCAAAGCGCGCGGCATTGTCCAGGGTGGCAGCACCATAACCCAGCAAGTTACCAAGTCGTTACTGCTGACCCCCGAGAGGAGTTTTACTCGGAAACTCAGAGAGGCAATCCTTGCCTACCGGATTGAAAAATATCTATCCAAAAAGGAAATTCTTTTCCTCTACCTCAACCAAATCTATCTTGGTCACGGCGCCTACGGCGTCGAAGCTGCGGCGCAGAACTATTTTAGCAAGAACGTGGAGGAGCTGGACCTCGCCGAATGTGCCATGCTAGCTGGTCTGCCTCAGGCTCCCAGTCGCTATTCACCCTTTAGTCACCCTCAGCGGGCAAAAGAGCGGCAGGTTTATGTTTTGAACAGGATGGTGGCCGCTGGGTACATAACTACCAACGAAGCCGCTGAAGCTCTGGCCTACAATCTTGATATCAAGGCGCGTAAGGACTGGAATGTCGGAAGTGTCCCCTATTTCGCCGAGCACGTTAGGAGGTATTTAGAGGAGAAATACGGGCAAGAAGTATTATATCGTGAGGGCCTTCAAGTCTACACCACGGTGAATGTGGCTTACCAGAAAAACGCGCAACAAGCCATCAGAAAAGGGTTGTACGATCTGGATAAGCGCCAGGGCTACAGAGGACCTCTCGGACACCTGGCCCCTGAGGAAATAGAAGCGTTTTTCCAGAACCTGAAGGAGTCTGCCGAAGGCAGCGGCTTAGAGAAGGGGGCTGTGGTCAAGGGAGTGGTCATCGGAGTCTCCGGGGAAGAAAAGAAGGCGTCCATACGGCTTCATGAAGGGTTGGGCACTCTTCCTGTGGAAAACATGGAGTGGGCTCGCACGCCTAATCCCGAGATTGCTTCTGGCACCGTGAAAATTAACAACCCGACCAAGGTTCTGAAGGTTGGCGATATTATTCTTGTGCGCTTAATAGAACAGGACGCCAATGCAGGTAGTTGGGTTCTCGCTTTGGAGCAGGAGCCGGATGCTCAAGGTGCTTTGCTTAGTATGGAAAACGGAACTGGTCATGTGAAAGCAATGGTGGGCGGACTAGATTTCAAAATCAGCCAATTCAATCGTGCTATACAGTCTCGACGCCAACCTGGTTCTTCATTTAAACCGTTTACTTATGCTGCAGCACTGGATAAAGGCTATACCCCCGCCACCATTATTATAGACTCGCCGATCATCTATACCGACGATCAAATGGACTGGAAGTGGAAGCCGAAAAACTATAAGGAAAAATTTTTTGGACCCACACTGTTCCGCACCGCCCTGATCTCCTCCCGGAACGTGGTAACCATCAAGATCGTGAGAGATATAGGTATTGATTATGTCATAGACTATGCTCGTCGGTTTGGGATCACTGCACCTCTGTCTCGAGACTTATCTCTAGCCCTTGGCTCTTCAGGGCTTTCTCTGATTGAGCTTACCAATGCCTATTCAGTTTTTGCTAACCTGGGTGAACTGGTAAGCCCTGTCTTCATCACGAAAATTTTGGACCGCCATGGCAATCTGTTGGAGGAGCACAAGACTCAAAGGGAAAGAGTACTCGACAAAGATACTTCATATATTATGACGCACTTGCTCCAGGAGGTGGTCAAATATGGCACCGGCTGGCGGGCACGCGCGCTCAAGCGACCCAATGCTGGAAAGACCGGGACTACCAATAATTTGCAGGACGCCTGGTACATAGGTTTTACACCTGAATATGTAACCGGTGTGTGGGTAGGATTTGACGACGATAGAACCTTGGGAAAATATGAGACCGGATCGAGAGCTGCCAGCCCCATTTGGGTAGATTTTTCTCAGAAGATCCTTGATAAAGAACCGGTAAAGGTCTTTACAGTGCCGGAAAATGTAGTGTTTGCAAGGATAGATCCTGAGACGGGACAGCTGGCCAATCTTGGCGACGAGAAGGCCATTTTTGAAGCGTTTAAAGAAGGAACAGCGCCCACCAAGACCACTGAGGTAACCAGACCTGCCATCGATGAGTTCTTCAAAGGCGACTTGGATGCGGAACCTATGTAAGTCTATGAACGCCATCCTATCCAAAGGTTCTGGCTCCACTTTTCAAGTCAAAGTCTCAAATCCGAATATCGACAAACGATTAGTTACTTTGCTCCGCATTATGACGGCTT
>PPDG01000284.1 GCA_002899795.1 Desulfobacteraceae bacterium
ACCTAATGACGCCGAAGGCATATGACGCGAAGCTCGATTAGAGCTAAGCGCTGCTGCCTCCTGCCAGCCTGTCCTGAGCTTGTCGAAGGGCTGTATTTCTCTATGCCCTACTTCCCAAAAATTCTCTGCCACCAGGAAACCCGCTCTGTTGCTGCATACTCCTCTGGAGACCTCACCGTCCGTACCTGCAGGTTGGTTCTCAATGTGGTCGTTTTGCCATCCTGATAGCGGATCACGGACTCGATGTCCAAGCTTTCTCGCTCACTGTAAAGGCCTGCGATCTCCTTGGCATATTTTTCATTGATGAACTTGCGCCTCACCTTCTTGGTCCGAGTGAGTTCTTCGTCATCCGGATCAAGCTCTTTGTACAAAAGAAGGAACTTCACTATCCTGGCCCCTGGCGGCAGGCTACGGTTGACCCGAACCACTTCTCCTTCAATCAGGCCGTATACCTGCTCCTTGCCAGCCAGATCAGTGTATGTAGTGTAGCCAATGCGGCGATCTTCAGCCCATTTGCCCGTATGTTTAAAGTCTATGCAAATCATGGCAGTTACATAAGGCTTCTGATGCCCGAGCACGACAGCTTCAACAATGTACGGACAAAACTTCAATTTGTTCTCTATGTACATGGGAGAGAATTGGGTCTTGTCTTCAAGACGCATGAGATCAGAGATACGATCAATGCAGATCAGATGGCCGGCCTCGTTTATGTAGCCAGCATCGCCCGAGTGTAACCAGCCATCTCTGAGAGTCTCTTTGGTGGCCTCAGGATCTTTGTGGTAACCGTGAAAGAGAGCCGGGCTGCGAGAGACGATCTCACCTACCCCTGAGGGGTCTGGATTGTGGATCAGAATTTCAGTCTCCGGTATCGGTTTTCCTACGCTGTCGAAGTCAATATCACCGTCACGGTGAATACAAGATATTCCGGAGATCTCGGTTTGACCGTAGATCTGTTTCAGACTTACCCCTAAAGCATGAAAAAAACGAAACACATCTGGTCCCAGAGCGGCACCACCGGTGGAGGCACTACGTAACTGGGCAAAACCGAGACGATCCTTGAGCGCCCGGAATGTCAACAGGTACATGAGGCCGTACAGCAGACGCCAGCCAAGGGGGGGCTTCTGTTTGGCGAACTTAAAGTCAGCCATGCGGTAACCTACAGGCATGGCCAAGTTGTAGACAACTCGCTTGAGCCAACTAGCGTCCAGGTGTTTTACCATTACCGACCTGGAGAGCCCCTCCCAGACCCGCGGTGGCGAAAACATTACGTGGGGACCTATCTCATACAAATCTTCCGTGGCGGTTTCCGGCTCCTCAGGAAAGTTCACCGTGAAACCAATGGCCAGTGCACTGGAGACCGCCATCATCTGTTCGCCAATCCAGGGTAAAGGAAGGAAGGAAACGAATTCGTCACTTTCATATTTGGGGTCCACCGCATGCAGATTGAGAGCCATCTTTAACATGTTGCGGTGAGTAAGCAGGGAACCCTTGGGAAACCCGGTGGTACCCGAGGTGTAGGAGATCAGGGCTACATCCGTATCTTCTAATGTTCGGAGGCCCTCCTCGAATTCCCCTGGGTGTTCACGCTCATATTTTCTGCCGATCTCTTCCACATCGAGAAAGTAGATTAACTCTTCGTCCCCATAGTGCCGCATTCCTTTGCGATCCGTGTACACAATCCTCTCCAGTAAAGGTAGCTCTGCCTTCATCTCGAGGATCTTGTCCACCTGTTCCTGGTCTTCTGCAACTACAACCCGAGCTTCAGAGTGGTTAATAATGTAAGCCACCTCTGTGAGGATGGAGTCCTGATAGATTCCCAGAGGAATGGCGCCGAGGGATTGTGTGGCCAGTTCCGCATAAAGCCATTCGGGGCGATTATCGCCGATAACGGCTAGTTTATCGTTCTTCCCCAGTCCCAGAGCTTTAAGGCCCAGGGCAAATCTTTTCACATGATCGTAATACCTTTGCCAGCTCACCGCTTGCCAGATGCCGTATTCCTTCTCCCGCAAAGCCACCCGACGCTCACCGTAACGAAGCGCATTGCCTTGCAGCAAAAGGGGAAGTGGTTTACCCTCAATATCCTTTGTTGTGGGGTCCAATCAACTCGCTCCCAATGATCTAGTAGCCCAGAGGTTTCATGAATTGCTGTCGCGAGACCGCGAAGATGGGCGTGCCATCTGGCAACCACAGGGTGTTGGCTCCGAGGCGTACCTGAGAGGTACGTCGCAGGGGCCGACACCCGAGGACGCCAGGAAGGAAGGCCATATCCGTGGTCGCAGCAAGTAATTCATGAAATATCCGGGCTAAAATCCCAGTTTGGAAAAAGCGGCGTCAGAGCCTCCCAGGTAGGCATTGATCACATGCTCATTATGCTGAATCTCTTCCGGTGGACCCTCGGCAATCTTGGTGCCAAAGTCCAGGACGAAGACGCGATCAGAGATATCCATCACCACTCCCATATCATGTTCAATGAGAACTATGGCCACTCTCCGTTCCTCGTTTATGTCCAAGATGAAGCGTGCCATGTCCTCTGTTTCTTCCAGATTCATACCTGCCATGGGTTCGTCCAAGAGCAGAATTTTTGGCTGCATTGCCAAGGCCCGGGCCAGTTCCACACGTTTCTGCAGCCCGTATGGCAAGGTGCCTACGATTTTCTTCCGAATCGCCTGAATCTCCAACAGGTCAATAATGCGCTCCTCAATCTCCTGGCGGAGTTTTACTTCCTCTTTGCGGGCTTTGCCCCAGTAAAAGCCACCGCTGAGAAAACCGGATCGCAAGTGGACGTGTGCTCCGAGCTTTATATTGTCCAGCACGGTCATTCCCTGAAACAGTTCGATATTCTGAAAGGTCCTGGCTATACCCAGTCCTGCCACTTTATGTGAGGCCAACTGAGTGACATCTCGGTCTTCAAACAGGATTTTCCCCTCGTCCGGATGGTAGAATCTGCAAATACAGTTCAAGATGCAGGTTTTGCCGGCGCCGTTGGGTCCTATGATGGCGAAAATTTCACCGGGATCCACTGCCAGACTGACACCGTTGAGAGCGCTCAAGCCACCGAAGCTTAAATGTAGGTCTTGAACTTCCAACTGAGCCATGTTATCCGCTTCCATGTCGGCCGCATCAGACCGCAGCCTGCTGACGGGAGGTCAGCTTCTTGTGGGGTTTGGGGGTAGTTGCTATGATGGACATCATTAATAATGGACAACAATGCTCTGGCACAAATGCGTGGGACCAGCGCGTATAGGTCCCCTCCCGACTGAAAACATCGGGTAATGATCAGCCTCAGTTGACCTCATGATTTGTACGGAACAGGCAACAAAGTGGATGTCTCTCTGAGGTCCCTATTATTTCGTCAATTTAGCTACCTTTGTCAAGTCATAACAAAAACAGCAGTTTCCCCAAGAATGTTATGAGTGACACAGGCCAAAGGGGAAAGCTCGTCCACAACGAGCGATTGAACCTCACTAAAGCGGGATTCGAAATGTAAGGAAGGTAGCCCATTTTATTGTATTTTGCTCGCTAACTCCGCAGTCTCG
>PPDG01000276.1 GCA_002899795.1 Desulfobacteraceae bacterium
CAAGAGGCGACGCGGGCCGAGCACATCATTGCAGCTGAGGCCTTGAAATTTGAAGACTGGCTGCGCACCCTGGAAGTTGTGCCAACCATAGTCTCTCTTCGTCGCAAGGCTGAGGAGATCCGCCGGGCAGAGATCGGCAGGACCTTGGGTCAGCTGGATTCTCTTCCACCAGAGCAAATCGACGCCCTCCAAGTCCTGACCCAATCCATCGTCAACAAAGTGCTCCATGATCCCATCTTGTTTCTCAAACGCTCCAGCAGTAGGACACAGAAGGACGTACACCTGGATGTTGCCCGGAGACTCTTCAGCCTGGATGAAGATCGGCCAGAAATGGTAGATAATGAACTCCAGATATCTGTTGGGTCCAACTAATAGCCCGCCTGATTTACGAAACCATTACTGCGGTCGCGGATATTACAGTCCTTCCAACCGTCCTCAGGCAGGACTTCCTTCGTTGCGCTCCGAACAAATTCACCCAGCAAGATATTGTGCAAGTACGGTTCGAGTCCGAGACCTTGCGGTTGCCCGGTGGGACGCACATCTTTTCGGTCCGGCGACACGGTTTCACGAATTATGCGGGCTAGAGCATGGTCCTGCCTTTGTCTGGAGTCGCCTGAGCTGTTACTAGTCTTCATCAGTTCAACAGGCTGTAAGGCAGAAGAACTCATTTTCCCCCGCTCCAATAGCTTTTCTAAACACAAATTGTTATTATGGAAAGGAATGGTGAGCCAGTGTTACTACCCCAAATAAAGAGCCATTTCCGGCATGAGCAGAATACTCATTTCAATTTATCTTTGCCTGACTATCTTATTCGGCTGTGGTGAGACCAAGACGGAAAGAGATATAGAGACGCAAGAGAGTAGACCATCCCTTGTCCTTGGTCTTATTCCTGAGCGTAACATATTCAAACAGCTTGACCGCTATGAACCCCTGGCCACTTATCTCTCGGAAAAGATCGGGGCCGATGTAAAGCTAAAGGTTCTCACCCGCTATGGAAATCTTATTGATAATTTCGCCTCTGCAGGTTTGGATGGTGCGTTCTTTGGCAGCTTCACCTATACACTGGCGCATGCAAAACTGGGCGTTGAAGCCATCGCCAGACCAGAGACCGTTGGAGGCGTATCCACATACTATGGTCTCATCTTTGTGAGAAAAGACAGCGACATCAAAAGCGTACAAGATATGAAGGGAAAAAGCTTCGTCTTTGTGGACCGGGCGACCACAGCAGGCTACCTCCTTCCCCTGGCATTCTTTAGAGCGCACAGAATCGAAAATTATAAGACCTTTTTCAAAGAGACATATTTTAGTGGTACCCATGAGGATGCAATCTATGATGTCCTCAACAAAAAGGCTGAGATAGGAGCTGCAAAGAATACCGTGTTCGCCAGGCTTGCAGCCGCTGATAGCAGAGTAAAAGATGAATTGGTCATCCTGGCCAGGTCGCCTGAGGTACCTGAGAATGGTTTGGCGGTAAGGAATGACCTTGACCATGCTATCAGGAATAAACTGCAAGAGGCGCTGCTCAATATGCAGAATGAAAGCCAAGGGATTCAGGTGTTGAAAGACTTGGGTGCGATGAGATTCATCGAAACTACGGATAGTGATTACGCCAATGTATACAAATATGCAAAACAAATCGGTCTGGATCTGACCACCTACCAATATCAAAACGAGTAATGAAGAAAATAATTATTACAGCAATAATCATCATTTGCCTGGGTTTTACCCTGGGTGGTACCTATATAATCATCAGCATGGAGACCGCAACATCACAGCTGGATCATGTGATATCACTCCATCAAATTGAAATCCTCAGGGAACAATTATTGATCTATTTGAAAAAGGTGCAGTCCGATCTCAGCCTAAAGAACACACAACATGCAAGAAGTATCGATACGGTTATCGACAACGTCAGATTTCTAGATAAGAGCATGGCAAGGTGTATGGGCTGCCATCAGTCGGCGGCTATGCTGCAAGGAAGTAAGCAAAATGAGTATTTGCTGAGGAGGCTTTATGATCTGAAAAGTGATATTGCCGAATATAAGAATTCACTAAGCAGATACTTGACCATGAGGGCCAATCGTAACAGGACAGAGATAGAGTTCGACAAGGCCTTCCATACCACGGAAAAGTTAGTGACAGAAGTCAATACCATGGTGCACACCACAAATGCACGACTTGCCGAGAAAACCGAATCTTCTTTTAGAGAGATTTCACAAACAAAAATTATACTTTACATAATGGTGATTCTGGCCCCATTTCTTACCGTCGGTCTAGGCTTTATTATTGTCAGGAAAGTTGCAAAACCGGTGAAGGCGCTTTCGCAGGCAACGACAAGAATAAAAGACGGTGATTTGGATTACCGCATAGAGGGTTTGGCCGATGAGTTCGGGGAAGTGGCGGCATCTTTTAATGAGATGTCAGATTCGCTCAAACACCACATTCGTGAACTGGAGGAGAGTGAGAAACGTTACAGAACGCTGTTCGAAAGTGCAGGGGATGCCATTTTTATTGTGGAAGGTGAGGGTGAAAACCCCGGCAAGATCGTGGACGCCAACCCGGCAGCAGCGGCAATGCACGGCTACACCCTTGATGAACTATTGCAGCTCAACCTGGTAAAAGATCTGGATGCGCCGGATGCCGCCAAGGAGGCGCCGGAACGCATTCAGCGTATATTGAAGGGAGAGTGGATCCAAGCAGAAATCAATCACCTCAAGAAAGATGGCACGGTTTTCCCGGTTGAAATTAGTGCTGGGCTGTTAACCTACATGGGTCGCAAATATATCTTGGCCGTCGACAGAGATATCTCAGACCGAAAAAAAATGGAAAGTTACATACTCCAGTCAAAACTTGATTGGGAAGATACTTTCGATACCATTACCGATATGATCACTATCCACGACAAGGATTTCAATATCATACGCGCCAACAAAACAGCTAGAGAAATGCTCAAACTACCTTCCGTGGGAGTTACAAAGGCAATAAAATGCTATGAGTATTACCATGGAACGGACTGTCCGCCTGAAAATTGTCTCAGTTGCGCTTGCTTGGAGACGGGAACGTCTGATTCCTTTGAAATATTTGAGCCTCATTTAAATAAGTACCTCGAGATAAGAGCTATGCCACGACTTGACCGTGATAACCAGGTGGTTGGCTTGATCCATGTGATCAGGGACATATCTGAGCGCAAAAAGGTAGAGGAGGAACTGCAAAGGGCGGAACAGTTGAAAACTGTGGGCGAATGGGCCACAGGACTGGTTCATGAAATCAAAAATCCTCTTGCCGGCATCAAGGGCTCAGTGGAAGTACTTGCCGATGAAGCAAGTATCCCAGAGGAAGACAGGGCCATAGTAGTACAAGCAGTTGAGGAGATTAAACGAATAGAATTGTTGCTAAAGAGCCTGCTAAATTTTGCCAAACCGCCGGAACCTCAACTGGCGCTTGTAGACGTAAATGACATCCTTGATAAAACCATTGCCTTTTCGCTGAGACATCCGTCTGTGTTGTCAAATAGCTCAGCG
>PPDG01000363.1 GCA_002899795.1 Desulfobacteraceae bacterium
CTCATTGGCAGCGGCAAAAGCACCATAGCCGCTGCATTGGCAAAACCATTGAAGGTGAAGATCCTAAGCTCCGATTTTATCCGCAAGAAAATGTTCGAATTAAGTCCGCAGGAACCAGCATTGGCAGCCTTCGAAGAAGGCCTTTACACGCCGGTTGTCACTGCCCGAACCTATGAAAACATGCTGCTCCAAGCGAGGGTAGAGATCTCCAGCGGCAATTCCGTGATTCTTGATGCAACCTTTGGCAAACGCCAGCATCGGAAGGCTTTTCGGCGTATGGCTAAGGAGATGGGGGCAAATGTGATCTTTGTAGAATGTTTCTGTCCGGATTCATTGCTGCGTAAAAGGCTTGCCGGGCGGCAGGGAAAGATAACGATTTCAGATGCTCGGTTGCAGCACCTGGAGGCTCAACGCCACGTATTCCAGCCTTTGAATGAGCTGGAGGACAGTATTCACGTACGGGTCAGAACAGATCAAGCACTTCTGGAGAGCCGGTACCAGATTTTTTCGACAACCTACCTCAAGCTGGATCAAAAGAAAAAACCATCATTGTTGTTCGCCTCAGGAAGCACAGATAGAGACGAGCACCACATGACAGAATGGTAGCGAAATGGGGTACTGGTCTACACCTTTGAATCAGTGAGCAAAATCTTGAGCTCAAGCGACTTGGCATTTTTGGTCTTTTTGATGATCATACTGGAGCTGATCTATCTACAACTCCACCATCTCAATACTTCGACCCTCCAGCTTTTGCCGGGTATGCCTGCCAGTATTCTTTACACCTTGTAAAATTTCCCCCTCCATCTCGGTGCGTTCATAGCAGCTAATATTCTTTTATTTCAATCGGTTATATTGCCTGAATGTCTGGCACAAATATTTCAATACCCATGTTCAGAAGAAATATTGCGAACCGAAACAAGTGAGTTTGAGGCTTGAATGAGAAAAAGGAGGGCGTGGTGCAATTGCATTCTCCCCAGCCGGTAAACAGAAAAGGAATCAAGTACATTGACTGCCCCCTCTACGGGGATTGCCTGATGAGGGCAGCCAAGTCCTATTGGGAAACCTGGAGCTGCGACCATTGTACAAATCTCAAGCTGAAAGCAGTCCTCCGGAAAGTGAGATGTATCGAGCCTTACTATCAACTTATGGCGGAAATATATCCTGAGTTTAAGAAAAAATATGAGCCGGCTATGACCATCTTCAATGTTGAGGTCTAGGGGCTCGTAAGGCTTGAGCGAAGGATTGGATTGTAACTGTCTCGGCACGGCCGCCGATACCACAAACAGCTGAGACAAATTTACAAAATGATTGGAGGGAAGGTCATGGCAACAGTGAATGAACTGAAGGATCTAGAGTTCTTCGGCGTATTCTCTGAGACGCATTTGGAGGAACTCGCAAAAATCGTGGAGAAAAAGAGCTACAAGAAAAACGCCCATGTTTATGAGCGTGGCGATCGTGCCAAGCATTTGTTTGTAGTGGACAAAGGCCTGGTGAGCCTGAGGCGGTTTGAGCCGGGAGATGACGTAGGCATAGCTTTTGAGATGCGTGATTCTGGAGGCTTGTTTGGTGCTGCTTCGTTCATGGAACCGCAGGAGTATACGCTGACAGCTGTTTGTATAGAAGACAGTGAGGTAATGGCGGTTGACGCTGACAAGTTGGCGGAACTGTGCAAAAACGACCCGGCGGTGGGATACGAGCTGATGCTCAAGATTGCTCAGATCTATTTTGAGAGGTACAAAATCGCCAAAAGAGATCTTCATGGGATGGTGCAAGCGCCGACGGTTATCGCAGCGCTCCCAGGATAGGCAGATGAGAGTTTTTATATCCGGTGGCCGTGCCTGATGACATAAATCTGTTCATCTGCTGCTCAGGTGTTGTCTGGGACAAATGGGTCGAGACTAGCGAGGTGTTGTTGGGACAAGAGTTGTGAGGCAGGAAAAGTAAATGGCGAACAAGAAAAACATCCTGATTGCCTTGGATGGATCGAAACATTCACTCAATGCGGCCAGGTATGTGGCGCGAACCTGTAATCCCGCGAGCCTGAAAGTAAACCTCATCCATGTTATGCCCACAGCACCTGAGACCTTCTGGGACCTGGAAAAAGACGCCTATTTCAAAGAGAGGATTCAACCTAAGTACACTGCATGGAAAAAGAATGCAGAAGAGACAGCCCAGCGCTTTCTGAATGATGCCAGGAATGGCCTGGTAAAAGCAGGCGTAGCTGAAAATGACGTGGGAGTAATCCTTCAGGAAAGGGAGGTCGGCATTGCCAGAGACATTGTTATGCAGTCTGCGCGAGGTTATGACGCGGTCGTGGTGGGACGCAGGGGATTGAGTAAGTTGGCAGATCTCTTTCTCGGCAGCGTTGCCAATAAGATCGTTGAGGTGGTGAAAGACACCTCCGTATGGGTAGTGGGGAATAATATCAACTCAAAGAGGATGCTTCTTGCTGTGGATGCCTCGGAAAATGCATCAAAAGCGGTGGATTATGTCGGCAAGATTGCTAAGGCGCCCGATGTAGAGATTACTCTTTTTCACGTGGTTCGAAGATTTGGATTTTTAGATGATCCAACCCTGCGAGACCATGAGATAGAGGGGTTTTGGGAAGAGGTCAAGAAGGATATTCCGCGCATGGTTGGTTTATACAAGGAGAGACTTGAAAAAGCGGGAGTGAAAGGTTCCAGAATCTCGAGCCAAGTTAACCTCCACAGTGCAAGCCGTGCAAAGGATATCCTCACAGAAGCCCGAGAGGGGGCATACGGCACCATCGTAATGGGTCGCAGAGGGCTGTCCAAAGTGCGGGAATTCCTCATGGGCCGGGTAACCAGCAAAGTACTCCATCGTGCTGAGGGATTTGCCGTCTGGATCGTGCCATGATTTACGCCACCGGTTCTTTATCGGTGGGGGAATTTATAGAGTGGATGGTCCGATGCTTTTAGTTGAAAAACATGTGACCGTTAGGTTCAGCGAATCAAGGCTGCGAACGCGTAATGAGGCTCTGTCTATTCTGCTGGAGCTTAGCAATTTCTTGGCAAGCGCCATAGAGCTGGAGCCCCTTCTGGAGGGAGCTCTGACCATTGTCTTGCGGCATTTCGGCCTGGATGCCGGACGCATCTACCTGTGGGATCCGGTGGAACAATGCCTGGTCTTGGAGGCACACCAAGGGCTTGATATCTCGGGACTGGAAAAAGTGCGTCTGGACGAAGGCTTTTCAGGAAGGTCGGCGCGAACCAAATCCTTTATCGCTCAGCACGTTTCAGAACTGGAGGACAAGGAACGTACAGATCTACTGACGCGCAAGGGACTCAAGATCATAATTTGCGTCCCCCTAATCGTAATGGACCGGGTGGAGGGAGTGATGAATCTCGCCGTAAAAAAAGTAATCAAATTCGAACAGAAAGAGATAGATCTGCTCATGAACATGGGTCATCAGATCGGCGTGGCCAGCAGTCATGCAAGGCTTTATAGGGACCTGCAAAAAAAGCTC
>PPDG01000080.1 GCA_002899795.1 Desulfobacteraceae bacterium
AATGCTGATACTTCTGCCATCCTCAAGCGTCAGGAGTCTTCTTCACGCCTACCGGGAGCTTTCCCAATCCCTGGCGCACTCCGGTCCGGATGAGGTGGAAGTGAAGCTCGATACTGAAGTAAAACTACTTCCATCGGACCGTGCAGTAATTCTTTTGGGCTGGCAAAATAATTTTCTCAGTGAGCTCGCTTCTGCTCTGTCTGAATATGACGTGGCCATAAAGCAGAATGAACTTCATATCGGACCAAGAAAGATCCAGCGGCAAAACCACTCGGTGGTGCTCACTGCTAGACTCCCCAAGAATAAAGATCTATCCCTTACTTGGGTTGCGGCTGATCTACCCGATGCTCTCCCAGGCCTTGGACGGAAACTTCCCCATTATCACAAGTACAGTTATCTTGGCTTCCAAGGACCTGAACCTACCAACATAGCCAAGGGTAGATGGCCGGCCCTTGATACACCCATGACAACTTTTGTAGCCCGCGAGGATGGGGCGACGCAGAGAGTCGAGAGGGCAAAATTAACACGCCGAGAACCCCTGGCATCCCTCCCGGTTGTATTTTCCAAAAAGCGGATGCTGGAGACAGTACGTTTTCTTTCAAGCGAGGAACTCCGAGGACGGAGTTTAGGCACTGAGGAGCTTGACCGAGCAGCACGATTCATTGCCGGGAAATTTCAGGAGGCCGGTCTCGAGCCGGCCGGGGACTCGGAAGGAAGTTACTTCCAAACCTGGGAAGATCAGAGTGGGACCCCTGAGCGCAGGGTGAACCTGCGAAATGTGGTAGGGATTATCCCTGGGAGAAATTCCGAAGGTAGAGCCCAGTCCGTAGTTGTGGGTGCTCATTATGACCACCTGGGTCTAGGCTGGCCTGATGTGCGCGAAGAAAATAGAGGAAAAATCCATCACGGTGCTGACGACAATGCAAGTGGGGTTGCTGTGCTCCTCGAACTAGCACAGGTACTTGGTAAGAGTTTGAAACCCAACTCCACTGTGGTGTTTGTGGCCTTCACCGGAGAGGAAGCCGGAAGAAAGGGCTCCAAGTATTTCGTGGCCAACCAAAAACGCTTCCCTTCTGAGCAGACCCTCGGCATGCTCAATCTTGACACGGTAGGACGGTTGGAGGAGAAGAAACTGTTGGTTTTGGGAGCCGGTTCAGCAAGGGAATGGGTACACATCTTCAGGGGGGCCGGTTATGTTACCGGCGTCGGTGTGGAGACTGTGTCCAAGGAGCTGGATTCAAGTGACCAGAAAAGCTTTCAAGAGGCAGGAATTCCGGCAGTGCAGCTTTTTACCGGGCCCCACCTGGACTACCACCGTCCCACCGATACTGCAGATAAAATAGACCCCGAGGGGCTTTTGAAGGTGGCCTCCGTGGCCAAGGAGGTTATTGAGTACCTGGCGAAACGTGAAGAGCCTCTGACAAATACCTTGAAGCCCGACAGTCACGTCGAGTCAGCACCAAAGAAAACGCGGAAAGTCAGCCTTGGCATAATCCCTGATTTCGCATACGGTGGTGAGGGCTGCCGACTTTCTGGTGTTGTTCCGGGCTCACCGGCAGAGTCCAGCGGTCTCAGGGAAGGAGATGTGGTTGTCAGGATAGGTTCCAAGGCTGTACACAATCTTAGAGATCTTTCCAACGTTCTCAAGTCACTAAAACCTGGTGACAGGATTTCAATTACCTTCTTGCGAGCAGATAAAGAAATGAAGGCAGAGGCTGAGGTAGTGGTGAGGTAACAAAGGCAAAAAAGAAAGAAGAAACTAACTCATCAGGATGTGTAATATGCGGAGTCCTTGCTCCGCTTTTTTTGTTTGTTCGTCACACATCCTGGTTTGAAATAAGAAAAATACCTACGTAGTTCATTTGAGAAATATACTGTTTTTGCGTTATTGAAGTATTAACCCTAATGTTGCATACCTACACCGGCAAAAACCGCTACGCTCGCGCGATAGGACGCCATCTGCGGCTGTGCTCGCCTCGGACAGGACTTCACGTACTACAAAGTACGCCTCGACCTCTCCGAGCCTGTGCGCAGCCACATCTGACACCCTCTTGCGCGTTTTTTCTCGACATAGGTATGCAACATTAGGGTTCACCCAGCCGTTGCTAACGTCAGTAACGTGGACAGAGGGATACATTTAACTCCTGTCTTCAACTCTTTTCTCCTTCACCATTGACTTGTGGCCCTCGCCCGGATGTTTCATGAATTGCCGTCGCGAGACCACGAAGATGGGTGTGCCACCTGACAACCGCAGGGTGGTGATTTCGAGGCGTACCTGAATGGTACGTCGCAGAAACCGACACCCGAGGACGTCAGGAAGAACTTCCATATCCGTGGTCGCAGCAGGTGATTCATGAAACATCCGGGCTAGTCGATGGGGATTCCTTTTCTCCAGCTATTTCCTGGCATCACTCTTGCATTTTCGTAATGGTGGAGCTGAGCTCTTACTCACTCTTTAATGGAACCTGCCTTTTCATATCTTCTTTGACCCTGTTGGCGCAGACCAACTTCGGCGCAACATTGGTCGGAGGGGAGCATTGAAGTAGTTGAAGGAGGTCTAGCCGCAATGAAACTCATCTGCATGCATTGCAAAAAGACATTAAGGATTGTTCACCAAGATGAATTGTCCACGCTCCTCTACAGCGATGCCGGAGTCTACTTCTTTTGCAGCAAAGAGTGCAAGAATCAGTGGGCCTTTCCCGTTGCTCCAGAAAAAGATTCTGACAAGCTCCAGCAGACCTCAAGGCAAGCATGAGTCTCAGGCTTCGGTTTGTAGTCGTGCGTCGAGTCTTTTCATTGCAATACCCAATTCTCACTCTTCTCTCACTCTTACAGATACCGAAAATGGTGGTTTTTCCGATTGACAAGGAACCGCTGGTTTGTGGTAGAGTCGTCTCCGAGTGGGGTTTCTTTCGCCTCACTCGGTGTCCCTTACCCCCATCAGCCATCCGCGCCCGGTTCGGTTGTTGGGGGCTTTTTATTAGTCTTTGTCCCTTTCCATTAGTAAAGACAGAATTAAAGGCAGAGTGGAAGCGTGAGCAACAAAAGGAAATAATCGTCAGATTTAAAAGAGAATTGAAGCCGGACAACTCGCTAGTCTCCATTTGGAAACCCTTTATCCCCTCCCCTGGCGGGAGGGTGTATAGACTGGGGACATAGGTAACAGGTGTACCGGAGACATGGGTAACAGGTAATACAAAAGATGGCATAATCCCTCCGTCTTGGTAAAGGAGGGAGTGAGCATGCCAAGGAAAGCTGTTAGCGTCATGTCTCTGCGGAAAGAGTTTGTTACGTTGGCCGAAGTGAACATAATGAGTTTTAGCGAACTGTGTCGGCGTTTTGATATCAGTCGAAAGACCGGCTACAAGTGGCTGAAGCGTTATCGGCAAGAGGGAGAGGCTGGTCTTGGAGATCTTAGCCGTAGACCTCACCGCATTGTCCGACGGGTGTCTGCCGCTATGGAAGACGAGATTGTCGAGCTGAG
>PPDG01000482.1 GCA_002899795.1 Desulfobacteraceae bacterium
GAAAGCTCTTTAGCCTGTTACCACTTTTGACACGAAACCGCCGGGTTAGTAGATCGTGCCCGGAGGGCTGCGATCTTTTGCCCGATCGCCGTCTCCCGATCGGGCAAAAAATATAGTTCCCTCTGTGTTCTCCGTGTCTCCGTGGTTAGTAAACGCATATTTCCAACTCTGGCATCTACAATATGCGGAGCTAAAGGAATAGGCGTTATTCGAAATTGGGAGAGTACCGATGAGCACGATTTTTGTCGAGGTGGCGGTAGTGCTGCCGGTTATCGGTACCTATTACTACAGGGTGCCCCCAGACTTGCGCCGAGAGGTAGCAGTGGGGCGGCAGGTGCTGGTGCCATTTGGCAGGAGGAGGCTGACCGGCTATGTACTCAGGCTGGAAGAGCAGCTGCCAACTACCATTGACGCAGCCATCCGCGATATTCTCCAGGTCAGTTCAGAGGAATGTTATTTCAGCGAAGCGCACCTACCATTTTATCGGTGGCTCAGCAATTACTACCTTGCACCTCTGGGGGAAGTAATAAAGTCCGCTTTGCCAAGGGGCACCAGCACCAGCACCCGTCGTGCCGCCTTCGTTCGGGAGGCGGGCCTGCGTTCACTCCGTCAGTCAACTTTCACTGAAGAAGAAGCCGCAGTGCTCTCTTTGCTCCGGGAGCACCCTGGTTTGTCCCTGGCGCAGATTCGTCGCCGCTTGCCCAAACAGAGAGTGGACCGTGTTTGTCGAACCCTTGGTCGTAAGAATCTAATTGTCTGGGAGGATCAGCAACAGGAGCCTCAGATAAAGCCTAGGAATCTCAAGGTGGTCAGAGGACTGCACCATCTTGAGACATCATCCCTCTCAGAAGAACAGCTGAAACCAAAAGAGAAGGAAATACTCACACTGTTGGAAGAAGGCCCCAGGCTGCTCCGCGATCTAAAAGGGATGGTAGCGAATGGTTACTACTGGGTTCGAAAAATGGCCGATCGAGGCTTGGTTTCAGTGAACTTGGAAGAGGTCTATCGTGACCCCGTCGGCCCACCCCTCATTGAGGCTACTCCCCCACACCAGCTTACCGGTCATCAGGAGCAAGCACTTGGGGCCATCACCCAGGCCCTTGAAAAGAACTGCTTCGCCAGCTTTTTGCTACACGGAATAACCGGCAGCGGCAAGACCGAGGTGTATCTAGCTGCCGCGGCTGAAGCCTTGCGGCTGGGACGCCAGAGTCTGATACTGGTGCCGGAGATCGCTCTCACTGCTCAGATAGAAGGACTTTTTCGCCAAAGGTTCCAATCTCGGGTGGCCATCCTCCACAGCGGCCTCGGCAGTGGTGAGCGGAGGGATGAGTGGGTGCGAGTTCGCAGGGCTGAAGTTGATGTGGTGGTGGGAGCCCGCTCGGCACTGTTCGCACCTCTAGACCGACTGGGACTTGTGGTAGTAGACGAGGAGCATGACAATTCCTACAAACAGGAAAGAACCCTTCGGTATCATGGGCGAGACGCGGCCGTGATGCGCGCCAAGTTGGAAGCGGCTGTGGTAGTCATGGGTTCAGCAACTCCTGCTCTGTCTTCATATTACAATGCTCTTCAAGGAAAATTCCGTTTGCTTACCCTGCCAGATCGAATCGATCAACGTCCCCTGCCCAAGGTCACCGTCATCGACATGAAGCTTCAGAGAAAGGTTGATGTGCTCTCTATTCCCCTGCGCCAGGCCTTGGCCGATACCCTTGCTGCTGGTAAGCAGGCTCTGCTGCTCATCAATCGACGCGGTTACGCCAATTTTCTCCTCTGCCGTCGCTGCGGCCATGTTACCCACTGTCACAATTGCGCTGTGAGTCTTACTTGGCATCAGGCCGGCGAGGAACTCCGCTGCCACTTGTGCGGCCTTGCTATGGCTGTGCCCCCAGTGTGTCCCCAATGTGATGCTGCTACCCTCAAACCCTTTGGATTTGGCACCCAGCGGGTGGAGTCGGAGGTACAGCGTTTTTTTCCGGAAGCCCGGGTCAGCCGCATGGACCGAGACACAACGAGGAGCAAGCGGTCATATCTCCAGTTTCTCTCTGATCTCAGCCGCGGGCGGACCGATATTCTTGTAGGTACTCAAATGATCGCCAAAGGCCACGACTTTCCTAATATCACTCTCGTGGGGGTGGTGAGTGCAGATATTGCTCTGCAGTGGCCGGATTTCCGCGCTGCTGAGAATACCTTCCAAGTTTTGACCCAGGTGGCGGGACGGGCAGGCCGGGGTGATAGTCTGGGAACGGTGCTGGTGCAGACGTACAACCCGGAGCACTACTCTATCCGTTTTGCCAGGATGCACGACTATAGTGGGTTTTTTAAAGAGGAGATGGCTTTTCGCCAGGAACTGGGCTATCCGCCATACCTACGGCTGATACTGTTTCACTTGGCGGGCAACGTGGAGGAGAAGACCTTAGAGGCTGCGCAGAGGCTCGCGGCTAAATGCCAGGAACTCCTTCAGCAACGGCCGGAGTTTCTTCAGGAATTACAAATGCTCGGTCCGGTGGCTGCTCCCCTTGCCCGCGTCAAAGGCAAGCATCGCTGGCACCTGCTGCTCAAGTCCAAAAAATCAACTCCCCTTTTGGAAGTCGGGCGACAGCTTGTGAATTGGGGGTACGGTGAGTTTAAAGGTTTTGGCGTGAACCTCACCGCCGATGTGGACCCGATCTCACTGATTTAGGCTCTCAGCGATCACCTTTCAGCTCTCAGAAAAAACATGGGTAAGAAGTTTTCATTTGTGGAACTTTAGGCATTTTAGCTCATTTTAGGCATTTCCCTAGCTGACACCTGACACCCGACAACTACTTCTCACAGTCCTTTCTTTTCAAACCATCTGAAAAGTGCCAGAGCCCCAACAATGAATATGGGAACTATAACCCAATGGTTCACGCCGAGCACCTGGGGCAAAGTAATCTTGCCAAGTTTTCCCCAGGTAAGGATGGATGTCTTCAAGGCGGGATAAACTTCGGCAAAAACGGCGGCACCAACCAGCATGCCCAGGATGCCCCAGAGCGAATCCCACCTGCCCTCGCCTAAGGCTCCAGCAGAGGTACCCGGACAGTAACCTAAAAGACCCCAGCCAGCACCAAAAATAAGACCACCAATGATATTTGCAGCCAGATTGGTGGGTTTCACTGATAATTTTACCAGGCCCAGATCCTTAAGGATATAAACTCCGACCATGCCAACGAGAACAGTGGACAGCATGAATTTTACAATGGTCATGTCCATCAAGCGCAGGGCGCCAAGTTGCTTGTCGTAACGAAGCACCCGACCTTTTTGCAACAAGAAGCCAAAGAAAATACCGGTGACAAGTCCATAGATGAGCACTTTCATGGCTGCTTACCTCCCACCGTAGAGAATTCTGGCCACAACGAGACCACCAGCAAAAAAACATATGAGGGCTATGTATCCACTAATTGCCAGCTGAGCGGAACCGCTCAGTCCATGGCCACTGGGTCAACCGCCGGCCAACCTGGCCCC
>PPDG01000563.1 GCA_002899795.1 Desulfobacteraceae bacterium
ATGTCATCCACCTTGGCCGGCTTGATGGCCGCGGTGGGACAAGCGGCGATGGCCAACGGGACCTCGCAGACTTTGCTCACCCGTTCGTGCTCGATGAAGGGCGGCTTGCGGTGCACCCCGAGGATGGCGATGTCGGAGCAGTGCACGGCGCCGCACATGTTGAGACAGCAGGCCAGGGCGATTCGCACCTGAGCCGGCATCCGCATACCACAGAAGTCATCGTAGAGTTCATCCAGAACAGCCTTGACGATACCGGAGGCGTCGATGGCCGGGGTGTGACAGTGGACCCAGCCCTGGGTGTGGAAGATGTTGGTGATGCCGGCGCCGGTGCCGCCGATGGGGAACTTGTTGCTGCCGGCTTCGAACTGGCGGCTCTTCAGGTCGTCTATCAGTGGCTGCAGTTTGGCCTTGTCATCCACCATGAACTCTATGTTATTCCTGGTGGTGAAGCGCAAATAGCCGTCGCAGTGCTTGTCGGCGATCTCGCAGGTTTCACGGATGAAATCCACACTCATCAACCGGACGCCGCCTACTCTGACGGTATAGACTTCAGCACCGGTTTCCGAAACGTGGACGAGAACGCCAGGCTCGAGGATTTCGTGATACTTCCACTTGCCGTAGTTTTCCTTGATGAAGGGCGGAAAAAACTGCTCATAGTGCGGTGGCCCGATATCTGTAATACGATCTTTCATCGGTTCGTTTGGATCAAAAGCCATTGTGTTCACCTCCTAGGCCTGGTGTCTCTTGCGGAAAGCCTTGCCGTCAATCTCCCAGCCGCCAGGTACGTCAGCGGGATCGTAAAAGATGTAGGGGTTGTAGCGTGGCGAGTTGATCATGCGTGGGTCGGGCTCAAGCTCACAGGCTTTGAGGAAGGTTCTCAGGCCGAGGCGCTGGATAGTTTCTCCCAAGCGCTCGCGGTTCTTACCCTCTTCCATCCACCAATCCCACATCTTGTCCACGAAGTCCTTGAATTCCTCGTACGGCTCTTCCATCTTCATAAAAGGAATGATAACGCTGGAGAGCTGCGCGCCCTCGAGGATGGGGGCCTTGCCGCCGCAAAGGATGGTGGCGCCGGTGTCGGTTCCAGGTCTCAGAGCCCGGGGCATGACGTTGATGCAGTGCATGCAGCGGGTGCAGTCTTCATCCCAGATCTTAAGGGCCTTGCCGTCCCATTCTATGCAACGAGTGTGGCACAGGTCACAGACCTCTTTCTGGATGTCCAGAGCACTTGGTCCCGTATCGAAGGAATTGCCGTTGGGGGCCAGTTCCCCGGCGACGTAAGCCTTTACAGCCTCCTGGTCGATGCGGATCTTATCGCGCCAGGTGCCTATGATGGAGCAGTCAGCCCGGGCAATGGCGGCCACACAGTCGTTGGGGCAGCCGGAGGTCTTGAACTTGAACTTGTAAGGAAAGGCGGGCCGATGAAGCTCGTCCTGGTACTCATGGGTAATGTCGTTGGTGATGTCCTGAGTGTCAATACAGGACCACTCGCAACGGGCCTTGCCCAAACAACAGCTCGGCGTACGCATGTTGGAGCCTGAACCGCCCAGGTCCATCTTCATATCGTGGGTCAATTCATAAAATATGGGCTCCAGTTCGTCAGTGACAGTGCCTAGCAGGATGATGTCTCCGGTGGAGCCATGCATGTTGGTGAGACCACTGCCGCGTTTTTCCCAGATGTCGCAAAGCTGTTTTAAGACTTCGGTGGTGTAGAATTTACTCGAAGGCTGGTTCACACGCATGGTGTGAAAGTGGGCCACTTCTGGGAAGAGGTCCGGCCGGTCGCAATAGCGGCCGATGACGCCTCCACCATAACCCAGCACGCCCACGATGCCGCCGTGCTTCCAGTGTCCTTCTTTGTCCACGTAGGATTGTTCGAGCAGGCCTAAAAGGTCCTCACACATGGGCTTCCTCTCGGCTATCTGTTTCACGTCCGAGACGAAACTTGGCCAGGGCCCCTTTTCCAGCTCATCTAGCAATGGGGTCTTGTGTTTCAATGCCATTCCGTTTACCTCCTTAAACAACAGTTGTAAAATAGGTCTTTGTCTGGCAAATCGGATTTACCTTAATCTGGGGAGTCTCACCTCCTCTCTCATAGCTGCTATTTAAAAAATAACGTTTCAGTTCGTATGAAATACGAATAATTGCGCTCATTTGGTTTAGGTGGGGGAAATGAGAAATGTAGTCCATAGCGCTATTCGTGAATCAATTCACTCAGTGAGTTATGTTTGTATAAACCGTCTGCTGAATTTTGTCAATCAAAATAAGATTGTGGAAACAACCAGGGGGGCAACGTGGACGGATCTGTGTTGCAGGTGCAGCCGCCCTGCGCTTTCAGATACTGATAATCACCTCACCCGTAAGAATGCTCTGACTCAGTAGTACCCAACAACGTAGGCTGACCAAGTTGGGTGGACAGATCGACGCAACCCCTGGTCAAAGCAGGGGAATTGCCAGTTGAAGACAATGGTAGAAGCCGGTAGTTAGGGACTGAAAGAGGTTGAAGGATATAATACGAAGAGCGACCCTGAGAAATCAAGTTAACCGTGCTCTTTGGGTCAATCTCGTAAATCAAACCCGTAAACTGCGTTTCAATGTAATCGGGTTTGACCAGCAAAAATTCCCAATGATGAACCTGCTAGTTCATCCCTTCTTCTTCTTTGCTCACATCGGCGTGCTCGGGCAGCAAGTAAAGGGTGGTGCTGCCACTGGACCAATATTTCAACTGGCCATCATTGACCATCTCATTGATGACTTTCTTGGCAGCGCGCATTTTCATGTGGGGAACGGCCTTGCAAAGCTCGTTGAAATAGTGCTTGGTCTTCCCCTTCTTCGATTTCATGAAGTCAATAATTGCCTGTTTCTCTTCCTCGCTCATGCCTTCCTCCTTGAGGGGTACTAGCCCGGATATTTCATGAATTGTCTGCTGCGACCGCGGATATGGCCGTCCTCCTGGCGTCCTCAGTGTTCGGACCCTGCGAAGTACTGTGCAAGTACTACTCGGGTCCGAACCCCTGCGGCTGCACAGTGGCACACCCATCTTCACGGTCTCGCGACGTCAGTTCATGAAATATCCGAGCTTGATAGTGTAAAATGAATAAGTGAATCAATTCACTCACTCTTATTCTATAGTCCGGAGCCAGCTCTTTGTCAATAGAAAAAGCGGGGGGAAAGGGTCACCAATATTTGCTGTTGTCCCCAATCAGTATATATAATATAAAGGTTGCGCCTGCGACAGTTTAGCGGGACACGAAAAGGCGGAACAAGCGAGCAGTTATTTTTCTGGTATCGAGAGAAGCACATGTCACTCAAAAAGCACTTGGACGATTTGGAGAGCTTTCGCGCCAGCAACAATGAAGAGGGCATCTCCAACACCTGCTTCAAGATAGGGGATATCTACCTGCAGAAGGGAAAGTGGGATGAGGCCAAAGAATACCTGAGAGAGGCAAAGGCCATCTGTGGAAAAC
>PPDG01000424.1 GCA_002899795.1 Desulfobacteraceae bacterium
ACGCCCATCTTCTTCGCGCTCGCTGCGCTCCGCTCAGTCCCGCAAGCGGGTTCCCAGTTTCGTGGTCTCGCGACAGCAATTCATGAAATATCCGGGCTAACGCTTCGTAGGCGAATCCTGTTTGGCAGCTTCTTTCGTTTGGCTAAGCTGTTGGGCGATTATCTCGTTATGAGGATCAAGTTTGCGGGCATTCTTGAGGGCGTCAATTGCTTGTGGCCACTGGTAGCCGACTCCATAAAGACGGCCTAAGGTAAACCATAAGCTCCAATCATTTGGACGCCGCCCCAATTTACGCTTAACAAGGAGAATAGCCAGGCTGGCCCCAAGGTATTTACAGCTATCCTTGCATTTCTTCCACCAGCCAGGCAAAATACGCCCCCCTCACGCTTACCGTTCGGCTGAGCTCACGGCCGAAGCCCTCTCCCCCCGGTAGGTTTTAAGAGGTCAACGCTTCTGATGTCTCAGGCTGAAACCGGCATCTTTCAGCAGAGTCCAGTAACGGCGACTCGCCTCCAGCCGCTCCTGGTTGTCCACCACCACCACATGGATAACTTTGGAGAATTGTTGAACCATTTCAACCGGGCAGTAATCCATGGTCAAAAGAGATGCGATCCCTGGCACCCGTTCTTTTCGGGTTGTGATAACAACCGGCTGACCAGACTCATTGTCCATGCTCTTCCAGAGGCCGTGAGGGACAAAGTTGTCGGGCTTGTAGGTCCAGAGCAAATCGTCCAGCCGTGCTGCCTGCTCTTCATCTATAGCGATGATTTGTAGTCTTTCACCCTGAGCGTAGGTGTGTTCTGCTATCTCACAGGCCCGCATTTCCATTCGGCTCGCAGCGACTTCAACAAAGATTACTTCCGTCATAGTTTCAACCATAACAAAAGCGAGACAACAAAAAAAGAACCACAAAGATCGCGAAGCGTTGGAATTTAAGATTGTTGATTGTAGATTGCAGAATGATGCTCTATGCCTTCCCAAATCTACAATCTGAAATCTCAAATATCCTTTCGCGTTCTTCGTGGTGAACTGTTGGCGTCTATATGCCCAGGTAGGCCTGTTTGACGTGTTCGTTGTCTAGGAGTTCCTGCCCGGTGCCGCTCAGCACAACGCGACCATTTTCCAGGACATAGCCACGGTCACTTATCTCCAGGCTTTGTTTGGTATTTTGCTCGGTTACGAACACGGTTACACCTTCCTTGTTGATACGCTTGATAATCCTGAAAATATCAGCCACCAGAATGGGGGCCAACCCCAGGGAAGGCTCGTCGAACATGATGAGCTTTGGCATGGCCATAAGGCCGCGGCCCACAGCAACCATTTGCTGCTCGCCACCGGAAAGGGTGCCTGCCATCTGCTTTTCCCGCTCGCGCAACCTGGGAAAGAGGCCGAAAACCCACTCCATGGTTTCGTTCCGTTTCGCTTTGGCCTGGGGAGCAAGGGAGCCCATGATCAAATTCTCCCGCACTGACATCTCTGGAAAGAGACGGCGACCCTCAGGCACATGAGCAACGCCGTGTTCGATAATTTTGTTGGCGGGAATCTGGTTCAGGTACTGGTCTTGAAAGAGGATGCTGCCATTGGCAGGGCTCAAGAGGCCCGAGATGGTCTTGAGCGTAGTGGATTTGCCGGAGCCGTTGGAGCCAACCAGCGCGACTATTTCACCCTCGTTCACCTCGAAGGAGACGTCCCAGAGTATCTGCAGATCACCGTAGAAAACGTCAATATTTTCAACCCTAAGCATAGGACTCCTCTCCCAGGTAGGCTTTGATGACTTCTTTGTCATTGGCAACCTCTTCGGGGGTGCCTTCGGCAATGGTCTCACCATAGTTGATGGCGTGGATGCGATCGGAGATGGTCATGATGACCTTCATAATGTGCTCGACAATAATGATGGTCACGCCGCGGGCGCGAATTCTCTGGATCAATTCTATGGCCTCGTCCAGTTCCGCGGTATTCAGCCCTGCGGCGGTTTCATCCAAGAGGAGCAGCTCGGGCTTGGTGGCCAGGGCCCTAGTGATCTCCAAACGCTTGCGCCCGGCAATGGGCAGACTCGAGGCAAACTTGTCCTTATCGGGGAGCAAATTGCAGAAGTCCAACATCTCCAGAGCCAAATTCTGCGCTTCTTTGAAGGTGTTAACCCGGCAGAAAGCAGAAGCAACAACATTTTCCAGCACGGTCATGCGTTTGAGTGGCTTGACCACCTGAAAGGTGCGGCCGATGCCCAGATGGCATATCTTATAGGTCTTCAACCCCTTGATGCTCTCGTCCTTGAAAAAGATATCGCCGGCAGTCAATGGGAAGTATTGATTAATGAGGTTGAAGATGGTGGTCTTGCCAGAGCCGTTGGGGCCGATCAGTCCAAAGATCTCACCTCGCTCTACCTGGAAGCTCACCCCGCCCACTGCCATGAGACCGCCGAACCTCTTGCTGATCTCTTTTACTTCGAAGAAACTCATTCCACCCCCCGTTCATCTGTTTCTGACAAAAAGCCGCTTTATTTTCGGCCAATCTCCAACAACACCGTTGGCCATAAACAAGATGACAAAAATCACCAAGAGTCCGAAGACCAGGACGTGGGATTGACTGACCCACTTGGGTGCCAACCCAAAGAGAGCGCTCCGAAAGGTTTCCTGAATACCAATCATGATAAAGGCGCCCACTGCCGGGCCCCAGATAGTGGCAACCCCGCCGATAATTCCCACCAGAATGGCCATGATCGAGATGTAGTGTAGGGAGAAGACCACCTCGGGATCAATGAAAGCCATGTAGTTCATGTAAAAGGCTCCGGCCATGCCAGTGAAAAACGAACTGATCAGCAGTGATATGTTTTTGTAAAGAGTGGCATTGATACCCAGAGATTCCGCCGCATCCTGGTCTTCACGAATGGAGACAAAGTAAAAGCCCAACTTGGATTTCATCACCAGGTCAAAAACCCAGATGGAAGCCACCGCCAATGCCAGTGCCAGATAGTAGTATGGCAGTTTACTCCGGAAGCTCTGGATGATCAGGATGCCTACCATGCCGTCGGTGAGGCTTTCCCAGTTGGTGGCAATCAGCCGGAAAATCTCGCCGGCGGCAATGGTAGCCAGAGCGAAATAGGGCCCCCGCAAGCGAAAGCAGATCCAGCCGATTAAAAGGCCGACCAGAGCTCCGGTGAAGCCGCCAAAAGCCATTCCCCACCAAGCGGAGATTCCTACCTTGGTTGTAAGAATCCCTGCGGTGTAGGCCCCGATGCCAAAAAAGACGGCATGGCCGAAGGAGACCTGGCCGGTGTAGCCTGCCAGAAGGTTCCAAGAGCCGCCAATGACCACCCACATCAGGGCCAGGATGACCAGGTGCTGGTAATAGTCAGACTTTACTACCAGGGGAAATAGTATGAAGAATGCGGCAATGATGGCAGGAATCACCTGCTTGCGTTTCATAGTATCCCTCTCTTTGAATTAGCGTTCAGCCATCAGCT
>PPDG01000487.1 GCA_002899795.1 Desulfobacteraceae bacterium
GAGATCTTCTATTTACTTCTCCCGGGATTCGAGTAAAATGCAAAAGATTTGACAAAGAAGATCATCCTTGTGATCTTATTTGATTCGTGTCTATCCGGAAACTCTACATTGTCATTCTGAGCGAAGCGAAGAATCTCCCAGAAAACCAGGAGCCAAGAGATTCTTCGTCGCTTCGCTCCTCAGAATGACAAGCGCAAGGGCGGGTTTCCGGATGGATACTAGCTAATCATTCACTTTTTTTGAATTAAGATACGTAAGCTCACTGTAAACACGTGCCTTTGATAAGGAGGTCATTGTGGAAGTAGATCTGTCGAAATTTTACGATGCACTGACAAAACATGTACGAATAGGGAGTTTCCCTGTGGCGGTGCGGATGGTGAAGCCTGGCGAGCAGCTGCCAGAACGGGTAAAGCACCCTGCCCAGGATCTTAAGATTAAGGTAGCCACCTGTCAGGCCATCGCCATGGCTCGGCGCTATGGTTGGGTCGTGGCTATGGGTGATGAGGATATCTCTTGTCCTTTGACTGCCGTAGTTTTTGGTTTTCGCAAAGCGAGTGATTTTTATATGAAAGGCCAGGCTTGCGCCGGGATGTACACTGAAACCAAAGAGGCCGGCATCCGCTCAGAAGAGCAGGTTGCAAAATTCTCCTTCGGAGAATTCAAGTACATCCTGGTGGCGCCGCTGCATCGGACCACCTTCGAACCGGAAGTGATCATTATCTATGCCAACCCAGCGCAGATACTAAGACTTTTAGCGGCAGCACTGTGGAAATCCGGTGGGAGGTTGACCTCAAGTTTCGGGGGGCGGATTGATTGTGCCGAAGAGATCATCGTTCCCCAACGTTCGGGTCAGTGTGAGGTTATTCTCCCTTGCCTTGGTGACCGTGTTTTTGCCCAAACCCAGGATCACGAGATGGCTTTTTCCATTCCTGCAGACCGGGTGGAAGAGATCATCGAAGGTTTGGAAGGGACACAGAAAGGCGGGGTGCGTTACCCGATTCCTTCGTTCTTGCGATATACGGGTGAGTTTCCAGAGAATTATATGAAGGTGGTGGAGTAAGGCGAACTTATGAAACCCCAAACTCCAAGCACCAAATTACAGAGTTTTAGGTGTCGGGTGTCCCCGCTGCCGCTTCGCTTCAGACGGGATTTCCGCTTCGCTCCAACAGGCTGTCAGGAAAAAGAAACATAGAAGCTGAAACCTTAGTCATTTACTCCATGCACAGCGGGGAAAGAGTCGACACTGCCCACCGGTCACAGCCAATTTAGATATCGCAGAATAGTCTGGGCACAAACCTCTGCGCCGTTACCTGGTAGAGATGCGACCACCCGGGGCTGTCTCTCGAGTTCTTCGATGGCTGATTTCCACTTTCCGGCGTAAAGATCTGCGGAGGATAAGTAGACAGTAGTCAAATTTTTGCCCATCTCCTGAACTAGAATGTCGTATTCGGTGAAGAACCCTCTATCCTCATAGATCATAGGAGTGGAGTGGGCTAGACAATCAGCTACGATGCCGTAACCAGGCTTGGTAATGACACCATCCACTGCTCCAACTACATCCGCGTAGGAAAGAGGAAGGTCGTCTAGACAAATTCCGTTGCTAAAGCGAAAGCTCAGGGGGTGCTTAAAAA
Organism: Desulfobacteraceae bacterium; assembly: GCA_002899795.1. Classification (GTDB taxonomy): domain Bacteria; phylum Desulfobacterota; class Syntrophobacteria; order BM002; family BM002; genus BM002. The sequence goes on from PPDG01000487.1 coordinate 1,632, forward strand.
GAAACACGGCATGGTTGATATCTTCTACACGGTTTTGAGCGGTCTCTTCCAGGTCGAGGTAACCGAAGGATACAAGGTATACTTTCTGATCCAAGTCCAAATTTAGGATTTTTCTGGTCTCTTCCCGCTCCCTTTGGGCCTTGCGAGTCACCAGAGGAACATCCTGTATTTTGGGGAAGACCGAGCAGTCCCCATGCATGGGTAACTGGAGAAAGAGATCGCATTTCTGATAACATTTGCGGATCCAGTCCACCAAAACCGACCAGCGGGAGTCGGAAGAAATATATGCCTCATATATCCAATCCCAGGTAAAATTACTGATACCGATTGCCGGGATGTTAGCGTCAGCTGCAGCGACAAAGGGTAAGAAGGGAATATCGCAGACCACAGCCTGGATCCCTCTGTTTCTCAAAAAGCCGATTTCCTCCGACACTAGAGCGTCATGGTTGAGGTGGAGAGATTCAAGGGCTTCTAGAGTGGCGATCAAATCGAATCGGATGCTATCTTGTTGGACTAAACCAATGTCTAACTGCTTGGCCCTAAGGGGCAGAGGCTGGGTCAGATTCTGTTGCAAAAGAAACTCGGGAATGGTTGACACGACATCGATCTCAACTTCGGGTCCTAGCGACAATAAATGACGTATCACCTCAATGGAACGCACCGCGTGTCCAAACCCATGCGGGGTGATGTAATAAGCGAGCCGCCTGTTTTTCATTGAAATACTCATATTGACCTGATTATCCTTAAAGTTTCTTTCTTCCAGTTAATTTGGTGGAAATTTAAACTCGTTTCAGGCGGCTCAAATACGAATATCGAATATCGAAATCCGAAACAATTTTCGAATTTTCAAAATCCAAATGTCCGAAACTAATGACTCTGACTATAATGAGCTCTGTTTTGAACATTGAGACATTGGAATTTTGAATTTGTTTCGAATTTCGTGCTTCGGATTTCGAATTTAATAAGTTCGCACTCTGGTTACCCCCGGAACTAACAAACAGTGGCGAAAACTCAAATAGCGACCAATGTCTAACCCGGAAACCTTAGATATCGAAAATTTTAAATTTCGTGACCTCCACCCCGATGTATTCTTGGGAACGGCCAGTGATCGGTATGCGGGGTGGCTTGGTCAGATCTATTCAGAAAAACTCTACGCCGATCGAATCGCCCGCAGAAAAAAAACCGTGGGTGGAAAATCATTCGTGGAGGAAGTTCTCCCGGTTGAGAGTGTTAAGGAGTACTTCCAACATTTCCGGGTGCTCGAGCTGGATTTTACCTTTTATCGGCTCTTGTTGGAAGAGGGTGGAGAGCCAACTCCAAACTATCACGTACTGCAAAGATACCGCCAGTATCTAAAAGAAGGTGACAGCCTCATACTCAAAGTCCCCCAAGCGATCTGTGCGCAGAAGTTATGGCGCGGGGGCCGGTATGTTGTTAATGAGAGCTACCTGAATGGTGCGATCTTTACCCGTCAATTCTATGATCCGGCAGTGGCCATTCTTGGACCCTACCTTAGCGGTCTCATTTTTGAACAGGAGTATCAACGCAAGAAAGATCGCACTTCCCCACAGGAGTTGGCGACAGCTCTTGATCTATTTTTCGAGGAGATTCCCAAAGAGAGCCGTTACCACCTGGAATTGCGCACCGAGCCTTACCTAGCGAATCCGGTTTTCCAGGTGATGGAGAAACATGGTGTTGGTCAGGTGCTCTCGCACTGGACCTGGCTTTCCACCCTTGACAAGCAGTTTGCTAAATCAGGACGCAGATTTTTCAACTCGGGCGGCCAGGCCATAATTCGTTTGATGACCC
>PPDG01000385.1 GCA_002899795.1 Desulfobacteraceae bacterium
ACAACGGCAAGAGGGTCAAGAATGGCTGGAGAAATTCCGGAGCTCCATGGACCTACAAGCTCGAGCCGAACCTGATGTATCAGCCCTAAAACGATCTGTTCGTACGCTCAGGTTGATCCGACAAGTAGGTGGTGTCTCTCCCTTATTGTCGGATGAACCCGCTCTGCGGAACCATCCGACCTACAGCTGGCAGGAGGCCGGCTATCCGGTTGAGGCAGTGAGATAGCACATAGTGCAAAGCGCAGAGTGCATAGCGAGAAAGCATGGAGGATGGAGTATCAGAAATTCCAAATCACAAATCACAAATATCAAACAAATCACAATTACCAAAATTCCAAACCTGTTCAGTGTTTTGGTCATTGAATATTAGAATTTGAGATTTGTTTGGCATTTGGTGCTTGGAATTTGGGATTTTACAAGTCTCTTTTACTCAATCACTCCACTATTCCAGCACCAGGCCCCTGACTTTTCGTAAATGCAAGATAGGCCTCTTGACTTTTCAATTTCGCGAGTTACTCTCGAGTAAGCGGGTAAGAAACAAGACCCCAGCGGAAACAGAGGGGAGGCGATATACATGGCACAGTCAAGATCCAGCAGTGCTGGAGCGTGTTGCTTCAGTGAAAAGCGGAGGCTGGTAAAGGAGCTGAGCAATTGCGGCTATTGTTCCACCAGCTTCGACGAGTATAAGAGTTGTAGGCAAGAGGCAAGTCGCGAGTGTGGTGAGCGCTCCACGGAATGCATGATTGGCTAACTCCAAATAAGCTTCTAACCTTCAAAAAATCGTAATCCACAAAAACCAAAAAAGCCCGGAGATGTTCCGGGCTTTTTTATACCAATACTGCTTGCTATGATTCCCTAATAAATTTCTTGTCTATAGCAATTGTTACAAAAAGAATATAAGCTTTGATCTGAAAAAAACTGTGGAAGACGAGTGCAATGGTCACGGAGGTGCAACAATGAGACGATGTAAACTAGGAAATCTTTACAAAATGCTGGCATTAATGGTCCTGACTCTATTGTTTACTTCATGTGCAAGCGGGCCCTCAGTAAAGCGGACCGATGTGGATGAGACAATAGATTTGAGTGGTCAGTGGAACGACACTGACTCCCGCCTGGTTGCCGAGGAGATGATTCTGGACTGCTTGGAGCGGCCATGGCTGGAACGATACCAAACAAGCCATCCTGGAAAAGCACCAACGGTTATTGTGGCCACAGTGAAAAATCGGAGCTATGAGCATATCAATACCCAGGTTTTCATCAAGGATCTGGAGCGAGCCCTGATCAATTCAGGCCGGGTACAATTCGTGGCCTCCAAAGATGAACGCATAGAACTAAGACAAGAAAAGGCTGACCAGCAACAAGGGTTTACAGATCCGGAAACCCAGAAATCAATGTATAAAGAAGTGGGAGCGGACTTTATGCTTCAGGGCTCCATAAATGCGATCAAAGACGAAATTAAGGGTAAGTACGTGATGCTCTACCAGGTGAATTTGGAGCTCATCGAGCTGGAAACGAATCTGAAAAGGTGGATCGGCCAGAAAGAAATCAAGAAAGTGGTGAAACGCAGTCGATATACTTGGTAGCATCGTCCGTTGTTCCGCCTATGGCGGATCAGTAGTCCGTTGCAAAAGAAGAAGCATGGGGCATAGAAGAGCATTGCGAATTTCGGATTTCGGATTGCGGATTTAGATAAGGCGTAAGGCGATAGAAGACATAATTTTTTCCCTGCGCCCTGCGCCTTGAGCCGTGTGCCTCTCTGGATTCTGACTAGTGATTGCTGTGTCCATACGCTTTGCGTTATGTGGGTTGCGTTTTCACGGACCACGAATAGTGGTAAGCAAGTCCGCGAGTTATTGGTTGCAGGGTCAGGAATTATAGGCATGCCGGGCAGTAAATCCACACAACCTTCTGTAAAACTGTACAACCCTGGGAACCGCAGTTCCGCTCTCCTTCTAGTGGTTACATCAACCTTCCTTTTCCTTGCTAGTCTCTTGGGCTGTGGGATATCGCGCGAAATTACCGCCACAGTTGACGAACTGAACGCTAAAGGAGAATACTCGCAAGCCCGTTTCTACGTGGAAGAGCATGCCAAAGACTATGGCAAGCGCAATCGTTTGCTGTATCAATTGGACCGAGGAATGTTGGCTTTTTCGGCAGGAGAGTTCAGGGAGGCCATCCAGGCTTTCGAAGAGGCCGAATGGATTATGGATGAGCTGTACACCATCTCCCTGAGTCAAGAGGCCACCACCTTCCTGATCAATGACAACACCGCGCCATACCGGGGTGAGGATTTTGAGTCAGTTATGGTAAATCTCTTTCTCGCCCTTTCCTATGCAAACCTCTCGCAGATCGAGGAAGCTCTGGTTGAAGCTCGCAAAGTTGACAGCAAACTTACGGCCATCAACCTGCAATACAGCGAGAGTCAAAAGAATGGCTATCAGGAGGATCCTTTTGCTCGGTTGCTCATGGGAATCCTTTACGAAATGGGGCAGAGCAGCGATGATCTAAACGATGCTTACATATCATATAGCCTTGCCCTTCAAGGATATGAAGCAGAATACCAACGATTCGGATTGGCAATTCCAGACATGCTCGTGGAAAACGCTCTCTCCACAGCGGAGTTCATGGGTGAAGAGGAAGAGAAGAGATTAAGAGAAAGATTCCCTACTCAACAGTATCTACCCCTGGTAGAACGGCAGGAAAAGGCGGAAGTTTTTGGTCTGCACCTCAATGGCAGGGCGCCGGTGAAGGAGCCAGATCTTGTTGTCCTGCCAATGCCTGACGGCTTTTTGCTCAAGCTGGCCTTTCCCGGCTACAAACCGGTGCCAAGAACGATTGTAGGGGCACGATTCTACGCCAAGCCTCTTGAAGATGACACAGCGTTTCAGGCAAACTTCAGCATGGCTGAACCCATCGGCAAGATCGCAAAGGAGAATCTCGAGGACCGGAAGGGTCGGATTGTAGTAAAAACTCTTGCGAGAGTGACTGCCAAATATCTGGCTGTAAAGGCAGCACAGCAGGCAGCAAGGGAAGCGGGTGGACGGGACTATGGGGCCCTGGCTGGTTTTCTCACGGGGATTACTGGGAATATACTTGCCTTTGCCAGTGAGGAACCGGATTTACGTTCGTGGCGAACCTTGCCAGCGGAAATCCTGGTAAGCAAGCTCACCTTGCCGCCGGGTACCTATGAGTTCTGGGCTGAATGTTTTACCGCTTCTGGTGGTGTAGTCCGGAAGGTGGAACTCGGAAAGAGGGAATTAGCGCCAGGCGAGAAGATATTATTACAGTTCCGCACAACGGAATGATTACAAGGCATGAGGCACACGGCGCAAGGCGCAAGGATTAATAAAAGTAGTCAGTAGCCAGTAGTCAGAATCCAGTAGAGCAAATAAAACCTGAACGATCCCCCAACCTCAATCCATGGCTGCCAGCTG
>PPDG01000036.1 GCA_002899795.1 Desulfobacteraceae bacterium
GTTAACTGTCATTCTGAGGAGCCGACAGGCGACGAAGAATCTCAGAAGGTGGCTTCACCCAGAAGATCCTTCGCGGAGTTTATCCTGAGCCCGTCGAAGGGCTCAGAATGACATGGATGGTGCTGCCTGTACTTGTGCCGTCCACTAGAATCGCTCAATTTAGGTATTTTTAAATACTCACTCGCGGATGAATAAATATAATAATGAGAAAACTAATTACCCAATTTTTTCTATTATTATTAATAATTGTCTTTCTCTCTAATGTTACATACGCCAGTAAGGCAAGTCTTCAAGATATAGTCTGGGATAAAGTTGACGGAAATCTCATTGTGAGTTTTAAATTAAATGGTGTTTTTTCCTCGCAGTTGAACGAAGTTGTTCTGAATGGAACACCTGTCACCTTTACATTTTTTGTTACATTGTACCAGGTCCGAGATCTTTGGGTGGACAAGAAGATAGTTAACATAAAGATCGACCACATGATGAAGTACAATATTTTGCAGGAGAAATTCATTATGAAAAGGTCCTGGAGAATTGATGAAGTATTGGTTACGGAGTCTTTTGCAAAAGCTCAGAAGGTAATGACTGAAATTAGCAACTTAAAGATCCTTCCATTTGACTGGTTGGAAAATGATGGCCGTTACCAAATCGGCATTAAGGCCGAACTCAGCAAAGCCAACTTACCCCTTAATGTGCGATCAGCATTCTTTTTCTCCCCTTCTTGGGGTTTTGAAACAGATTGGTATATACTAGACTTTAATCACTAACAAAGGGCGATCCCATTGTTTTTTTAGTGAGAGTTAAAGAGGTAACCCCCTATGCGTATCCTGTTGATTGAAGATGATCTGAAGCTGACCGCATTCATATTGAAGGGATTCAAGGACGCTGGATTTGCTGTGGACCATTGTGATGATGGCGAGGATGGACTGCACATGGCCTTAAGTGAACCCTACGATGCCGCCATCGTTGACATAATGCTGCCCAAACTTGACGGTTTCTCTCTCATAGATGAACTGCGCAGGCGCAAAAAAACTACACCTGTAATTATTCTGAGTGCAAAACGCTCTGTAGAGGATCGGATCAAGGGCCTCCAGACAGGAAGCGACGATTATCTGGTCAAGCCCTTTTCTTTTGCTGAGCTCTTAGCGCGCGTGCAGGCACTGATCCGCAGAGCTAGTGGTGCGGCAGAGCCTTCCAGTCTCGTGGTTGGTGACCTTTCTATGGATCTTCTAACCCGCAAAGTTATAAGGGGGGGAAAGAAGATCGATCTTCCACCCCTGGAGTTCTCTTTACTCGAGTACCTCATGCGCAATGCCGGGAATGTCGTCTCTAAGACCATGATTATGGAACATGTTTGGGATTATAACTTTGACCCGCAGACAAACGTGGTCGAAGTTCGCATATGCAAACTGCGGGATAAGATCGATGACGATTTTGACAATAAGATGATTCATACCGTATATGGAGCCGGGTATGTACTTGAAGAAGGTTCTTAGGCTGCCAGGCACTCTGGCATTCCGATTAACCCTCTGGTATGCGGGGATATTCACCATATCGACCCTCGTGGCCTTTCTGGCCCTTTACTTCGTAATCTCTACAGTGCTCAAAGAACGTAGGGACCAGGACCTTGTGGACGATGTGACAGAGTATTCCTCCATGCTCGCCACGGAAGGGATGGACAGGGTCAAGTCTGAAGTTGCTTGGGAGGTTTCGTCTGATGGGGCGGAACATATATTTTTGCGTTTGCTATCTATGGATGGCGAGGAACTTCTCACTACAGATATGTCAGCGTGGCAGGGTGTGGGCTCAGGCAGTCAGGCCCTGGAGAAGCTGAAAAAGGGTGCAAAACATGTTCTCGAAACCCTGGATCTCCCCGAACATGAGTTTCAAGTTCGCACCGTCTACAGCATCATTGGCCCTGACCTGGTTTTGCAAATAGGAGAGTCATTAGGGGACGACACTGAATTCTTGGAGATACATCGCAAGATATTTGTCCCACTCATGGCTGTCATGGTAATCATTGCCGCTTTCGTTGGTTGGCTTATGGCCAGACGTGCCTTGCGCGGTGTTGAAGAAGTCACTGAAACAGCAATAGAGATATCAGAAGGTGCTCTAGGCAAACGCGTTCCTCACAAAGTCAGAGGCGAAGAAATCGAGCGCCTTGCAACTACTTTCAACTACATGCTCGATCGCATCAATGTGTTGATTAAAGAAATGAGAGAGATGAGTGACAATATAGCCCACGACTTGAGAAGCCCGCTTGCCAGAATTCGTGGCGCCGCTGAAATGGCATTAACCACCTCCGCCAGCGACGAGCATAAAGCCTTTGCTGCCAACATGATCGAGGATTGTGATCGACTCATAGGAATAATTAACACCATGCTGGATATCGCAGAAGCAGAATCAGGAGCAGCCGAAATCACCTTGGAGGAGGTTGACATTGCCAGGGTAACAAGACGTGCGTGCGAGTTGTTTCAGGCTATAGCTGAGGAGAATTCTATAAGAATCGCTACCGAGTTACCTGACAGCTGTGTGGTCTACGGAGAAACTCGCAAGCTTCAGCGCATGGTTGCCAATCTCCTTGATAATGCTTTGAAATACACTCCACCTGAAGGCACGGTCACGGTTTCGGTCAATGCGGATAATGGGCAGGTTGCCATTTCCATCAGTGATACGGGCGTCGGAATATCTGAAGATGATCTCCCCCATATATTCAAACGATTCTATAGGTGTGATATAAGTCGGGCACAGGGTGGCACCGGTCTTGGACTTAGCCTCGTTCGGGCAATCGTCCATTCCCACGGTGGTAGTGTCAATGCCACAAGTCACCTTGGTAAAGGAAGTACCTTCACGGTCACACTTACCCAGCCGTCTCTACCTAAGTTCCCGGATGGGCACTAACTAGTAGGAAACGTTGGTAGGTTTCATGAAGTTCGGTGATTGATTAAATGTAGGCATCAGTGTTATAAGATGACGATGCACTTAAGTATCTATCAGGAACTGGGAAGCGTTCAATTTTTTTGAGATAAATTCAAATTACCCATTAACTTTTTGCGGAGGAGATAATGCCGATTTACGAATATAAGTGTAAAGACTGTTCTCACAGCTTTGAAGTGCTCCTGGTGTCTACCAGTGATCCAGCCCCACAAGGCCCCGAATGCCAGTGTACGGATGTGTCGAAACTGATGTCTTCATCCACCATGAGAAAGCGAGAAGACTATACCGGTGCGGGGGGTATACTTGATCCTACCATCGGCCCGTCTTTTTCGGGCTCATAGAGTTGATAAAATCCTCCTGGTTTCGGGGACGCAAGTAAAAAAGTAAATGTCTATTCGTTGTGCTGATTAATGCGACGTTCCAAATCACCAGTATGACCGCAGTAAAAACTTCCCGTACTTAGGCTCCGGAGTATGTAAACCCAAAATGCCAAC
>PPDG01000112.1 GCA_002899795.1 Desulfobacteraceae bacterium
TAGTGGAGTGGTGAGGCACTGCAAAATATCAAATCTCAAGCACCAAATTACAAACAAAACTCAAATTCCAATATCAAATGACCAAAACAGGTTTGGAATTTCGAAACTGGGGACCCGCCAGCAGGGCGGGGAGTCCAAGCGAAGCGCGGACAATTTTGGTCATTGTTATTTGTTTGATATTTGAGATTTGTGATTTGGAAATTCTATTTCTCCTGTACTCCAAAACAGCTAGCAATCTTTACCGGCAAAGCCATTCAACTCTGACCTGGCCCTGAGGGTCCAGCTTCTTTATTCTGGCATAGGCTCCAGGCTCAGCTCATGGTTGATATCTATGCAGCCTATGACACTCTGAGCCGCAGGGCACAAGTGGAGGTAAGCATCTAGAGCCTCATTTGCATCTTCCCATTTTTCCTCAGGGACTTTGAGGAAGTAATGAACCTTGATGCGGGTGACCTTTAAAATGCCGTCCACATCTTCAATGTCACCTGTTACATCCGCCCGATACAAATGCTCGAAAGTGCGGATCTTTTTGCCGGCCAGTATCACGGCCAGTGTCCCCATCATTCAGCCGCCAACAGCACCCACGATGTGATCCAAAGTGGCAGCGTGTTCCTTTTCTGGCTCAACTTTATAAAAATCTTTGATTCCACCGTGAACACCATAGTAAACCGGCTCGCCAAAGCCTTCGATAACAGCTTTTCTGGTGGGTCCCCTCTCTCGGGTAATGGTGATCTGTGAGCTGTGGACTACCTTTGCCATGATTTCTCCTCTCTCATTTGTCTGCATCTCCCAGTAAATCCTCAAGCGGAACAGACTTCAGAACTACATCCTGGAGGTTCAAGGAAAAGAGCTGTTTCTTGAGTATGTCAGTCATCCCGACCCAGATTCCCCTCGTTGGACACTCGGGCGAACGATCGCAGAACTCGGGCTCAGCGACACAATCTACGATGGCCAGCCTCCCTTCCAGGGTCTCAATGATTTCACCCAAGTAGATCTCCTCGGGCTTTCTTGCCAGCATGTAGCCACCATACCTTCCTCGAGCACTGCGGATAAGCCCGGTCCCCTTCAACAGTATGATTAACTGTTCAAGATATTTGGCTGAAAGATCTTGGCGTTTGGCGATCTCTGCCAGGGGGATGGGGCCATCCGCATAGTGTTGCGCTAAATCCACCATCAAACGGGTACCATACCTGCCGCGCGTCGATAGTCTCATAAAACCTCCCTAAAACATATAGGCTAGCTAGAGATTAGCAGGCGAAAGGAAGAGTGTCAAAGTAAATTTTGGTAGGTATGATCTGCAGACGAACGTTCGCTCAGCCATGGCAAGTCAGTGTGGCCCCAACCTCTTGACCTCAGGGGAACGTTGTCCTGGATGAAGTTTTTGAACTCTTACTGGGTATAAGTAGAATAGTGACACGGACGTTTTTGTTCTGTCCCGGCAGTAGTCGCAGGGAAGCTGGGGAGAGCACCACCGGAACCTCAAGGACCTTCTCACCTTTTTGGGGTTGGATGTCACTTACATTGATGGACTCAGTGGATAGACTAAGCATGGTATCAAGTGTCGATTTTGGCCCGCTTACCTTAACAGAACCAGGCCTGACACTGATCCTTTCAATCTGGTATCCGGCAGGAGGTTTGCCGGCTATCTGGGGTTCCACCGCTAGATCCTTTTGGATGCGCTCTTCCATTTCCACCCTAATGGCGGCGGGGGTTATACGCACCACTTCCATGCCGAGAGGAAGGTCTATGTTGTCTTTGTTCAGCGCCAAGCGGTGCAACCCAGCATCGATCTTACTTAGATCCAAAAAAGCTCCCACCTGTTCTGGATTGAGAGCGCTGACGAGTCTTCGTTTCCCGGTAATTTGTACCTCAACTCTCTCGGAGGAAGATCTTCTGAGTTCTATATTCTCTGGTATGTTGCGGAAATCCACCGAAGTGGTGACGTTGATCAAAGACAGTTGCTTTCCAGAGTAGATCCCCCAGAAGGCTGACACCAGTAGGAAGGTAACCAAGAGCCCAGCCAATTGGGACAGGAACTCTCTGGGACGGGTTCGAGGTTTTGTCCCCGAATCGACCCCCAGAAGCAAGCTGCCCAACGCCATTTGCAGCTGAGGCGGTTCCTGAATCAGTCCCACCTCTCCCTTGTATACCACCGAGACTTCTGCACGCTCTTCGGATATCACCACGATCACCGCATCACACACCTCGCTGAGACCAATTGCAGCCCGATGCCTGGTACCGTAATGTTGTGGTAAGCCTTCTTTCTTGGTCAGGGGCAGGAAAGCTCCAACCAGCTTGATCCGGGCGCCCTGGATGATTGTCGCACCGTCGTGCACTGGGCTTTCCTTTGCGAAGATGCTGGCAATAATCTCTGGGCTTAGCTTGCCGCCCAGAACAATCCCCTCCCTTAGGTGCTCGGCCAATCTGTCTCGCTGCTGGAAAACGATCAGTCCGCCTGTTCCACTCTTGGCCATCTGGAAGACGGCTCGTTCAACCTCGGGGAGGTCAACTGTCCAAGGTTCATACGGTCGGCCCAGAAACAACCTGACCGGATTGGTCTGAATCAGAACTTCTCGGATTTCGTTTCTGAACACCACTACGATGACCAGCACAGCAACAGCACCGACACCCTGGAAAAACCAGCTGGTAAGCACGAGCCCGCTGGCCTGAGCGATGGTGTGACACAGCCAAAGAAAAAGAACGCCCAGCAGGATTTGCAGGGCTGTGGTTCCACGAAAGAGAAGAAACAGCCTGTGAACAAGAAAGCTGATTACCAGGATATCTACCACATCCTGCCATTGGAAGGAAAAAAGGAAGTCCATAAGAGTTACTCTTCTACTCCTTCACCTACACAAGGAGGGTTGGGAGCCAGAGAATACGTAGCCTCAATTGCACCACAAATTGTACTAGCAAAATTCATACTCGGCCGACGATTATGGTTCCTTGAGTTTCGTTTTGTTTCCTGCCGGTGGATCAAAGGATCTCTAAGCGCTGCTCTCTATTGACAATGTTCCACCCGGAATGCAGGCTGCTTCTAAGCAAGGTAAGGAAGAGGACTTGTGCTGTCAAGGATAAAGGCATGACGCTTAGTGCTCTGCGGTGTGTGTAATGAAATGAAAACTGCTTGCAAACAAACAGCCGTTGGTGTAAGACATTGCCACTATTTTCCAACCATCTCCTACAATAGCGCAGCTCTAATGCCCCCGTAGCTCAGGCGGATAGAGCTCCGGATTCCTAATCCGGGCGTCCCAGGTTCGAGTCCTGGCGGGGGCACCAAATAAAATCAATGAGTTAGGTTAAAAATATTATTCCATATTTACTATGTAAATGTATATTTCCAACCCATAAGAAAAATTCTTCTCCAAATCATCAAAAAAAGCCATGATTGGTTGGGAAGCTGCACAGAGATACCGTCGGGAGGCGA
>PPDG01000351.1 GCA_002899795.1 Desulfobacteraceae bacterium
ATTTGCAGGGGATTTCGGATTTCGGATTGCAGATTGATGAATTAAAGGTTTCAGGTGTCAGGTGTCAGTGAAGAAGAATAGGAAAGGCATAATGCCTTGTACCCGGTACCCTGTACCCTGTACCCTGTACCCTGTACCCTGTACCTTAACTACTGGCTACTGACTACTGATTATTTACATTTTAGGCACTTTAGGCACTTTAGTTCATTTTAGGCATTTGATCTCGCTGCGAGGGCACGAGGTGTTGGAAAGGGGATTTGAACTGTGAGTAAAGATACCGACGTTGTAATAGTTTCTGCAGCCCGTACTGCCATTGGGACATTCGGCGAAACACTGAGAGAAGTGAGAGCACACAAGCTGGCGGCTCACGTCATGCGTGAGGTGTTGAAGCGCGCCAACAATTTGAATCCTAATGTGGTCAGCGATGTCATCGTTGGCGATTGTTTGCAGAACGTTGATGAAGCCAATACAGCCCGTGTAGCCGCTTTGGCTGCGGGCATTCCGCCGCAGGTAACTGCTTTCACCGTTCAGCGGAATTGTGCCTCTTCCATGCAGGCCCTCATCAGCGGGACACAGCAGATTCTTTGTCAAGATAGTGACGTGGTTTTGGTGGCTGGCGTTGAATCAATGAGCTCCGCCCCCTATTACCTGGACAAAGCTCGCTGGGGGATGAGACTGAGGAATCATGAGGTAATTGACTCAGTCTGGGAGGCTTTGCATTCCGGCAGCCGCATCCTGGGAGAATCCATGATCATGGGTATAACAGCTGAGAATTTAGCAGAGAAGGATGACATTTCACGGGAGGATCAGGATCAAGTTGCTCTCGAGAGTAATAATAAAGCAGAGGCGGCTATCAAGGCAGGTTTGTTTGTTGAGGAGATTGTGCCCATGGAAGTTTCTGGGGACAAAGGGGAGTCAGTGGTTTTTCTTCAAGACGAACACCCCCGTTTTGGTCTTACCATAGGAGATCTGGCCAAGCTCAAACCTGTGTTCAAAAAAGATGGTACGGTAACAGCAGGAAACTCGTCTGGGATCAATGACGGCGCTGCCGCCGCCGTCATTATGACGAGGAAAAGGGCAAAGGAATTGGGTCTGACTCCCTTGGCCCGGATTGTAAACCATTCCATTGCCGGGGTGGAACCACAATATATGGGTTATGGACCAGTTCCGGCCACTGAAAAAGTCCTCAAAAAAGCGGGGATGACTCTAAAAGATGTGCAGCTGATTGAACTGAATGAAGCCTTTGCTGCCCAATATCTGGCCTGTGAACGTAAACTTGGGATTGATCGTGATATAACGAATGTGAATGGTAGCGGTATCAGTTTGGGGCATCCCGTAGGATGCACTGGCCTGCGTATTGTGGTTACTTTGGTTTATGAAATGATTCGGCGGGATGTTAACGTAGGTTTGGCAACGCTTTGTGTTGGCGGGGGGATGGGGATGGCCACTATTGTTGCGCGGGAATGACGGTGATCTTGCTGCTTCAAAACCCACCCAAGATGTCAAAGGCCAGATAATTTGTAGACAGAATTTCTCAACGCTGATGATCTTGTAAAAAGTCATTAATGAGACGGCACAGTAAAAAGCTCCAGATGCAAGGCGCGCGAAGCTTTAGGAATGAGGCGTACTTACAGGTACGCCGCAATGACTAAAGATGAAGGGCAACACAGCAGATGGACTTTTTACGAAGCCGTCAACGTTATGTCTTTGGCAAACCACCTACAAAGATCTTCCATGACAACTTCTTTTCTTGTTTTTTCTTTACTGGTTGAAGCATCATTTGTTGGATATTTATTGTTCATTTTACTACTGATATAAAATGATGAGTTTTTTATTGATCTGCTTATCATTCTAGAGTATGTTTCTAGGAATGTCATAAAAATAGATGAGGAGGTTATCTATGGCAAAGAGTCTAACCCAGATGGCAGCGAATATTGTTGCAGCTCAGGCTTCACATGTATCCATGTCTGCTGATGAGATGGATGCAGCGCTCAAGAAGGTTTTTGAGGCATTGAACCAAATTAAAGTTATCGAAGAAACGCCTGCCGGAGAAGCTGTTGATGACGAACTTGCTCGACTGCGCGCCAATCCAATAAAATCTATCCAGAGAACGTACGTGATAAATTTGGAGGATGGCAGTAAGTACAAGCAGATAACTGCAAAGACTCTCGCCAAGTTCGGGCTAACAGCTAAAGAATATCGCAAGAAATGGGGTTTCTCAGCCAGGCAGCCCCTTTCCGCCAAGGCACTTTCAGCAAAGAGAAGGAAAGTAGCGAAAGACCTTGGTCTCGCGGATAAACTAGCTGCGGCTCGTCTGGCCAGAAGTAAAACTGCAGCGGAGAGAAAGGCTGCACCAGCAACGGAGGGAAAGGCTATGCCAGCTAAGAAGAAGAAGGCTGCGCCAGCTAAGAAGAAGGCTGCGGTTGCCAAGAAGAAGGCTGCGCCTGCCAAGAAGAAAAAGGCCGCGCCTGCTAAGAAGAAAAAGGCTGCACCTGCTAAGAAGAAAAAGGCTGCACCTGCCAAAAAGAAGAGAGCACCCGCTAAAAAGAAAAAGGCGCCCGCTAAAAAGAAAAAGGCAGCCAGCAAGCGGAAAAAGGGTTAGCCCGGTTATTTTACAATAGGTTTTGATGGGGCCTCCACTCTTATGCAAGAGTAGGGCAGGTCAGTGCGATTATGACTTGCTCGGGTGAGAGGCTGTCAACTAAGTGCTGCTGAACAATAAACCATTTACCCCGCGCCCCCGGCAGATCGGGGAGGTGGGGTTTTTTATTCATTGATTAGCTCGTTGTGTTGTTATTGGCCTGCCGGTTTCACTGTCCTGGGATAAATGGGTTGTTTAACGGTCAATTAATTTAATAGCTTCTAATTGCACTTCTTTATTGGAAGGGAGAATCGATGTCTAAAGCGAAGGAAGGCGATAGAGTAAAGGTATATTTTACTGGCACTTTGGAAGATGGTACTATCTTTGGTCAGACACATGAAGATGAACCGTTTGAATTTAACATTGGAGAAAAAAGTGTCTTGCCGAAGTTTGAGAGTGCAGTAGTTGGCATGAAAGAGGGAGAGAACAAAACCATTTTAATTGCTCCGGAAGATGCTTATGGTCCTCGAGATGAAGAGCGTATGTTCACTGTTGAGAAGTCAGAGATACCGGATCATATTACTCCTGAAATAGGAAAGAAAATTCAGGTTCAGACGGGCAGCGGGGAAATGGCTATTCTCACCGTATTAGAGGTCAGCGAAGACAAGGTAACATTCGACGCCAATGATCCGCTTGCTGGAGAAGAGCTCACCTTTGAAATCGAACTACTCGAAATTGTGCAAACAGAACCCAATGAATAAGGTTTCAGGTTTCAGTGTTCAGGTTTCAGTTTTTTTGTTTTTCTTCCCTGACACCTGACACCCGACACCTGAAACC
>PPDG01000361.1 GCA_002899795.1 Desulfobacteraceae bacterium
CGATATTCGGATTTCGTATTTGTAGTAAATATGTGTTTCCGTGGTTAGCAAAAGCATATATTCAACTCTGGCATCTATAGTGAATAGAGTTATAAAAATTTTGACACGCTTGGCCCCATGCTCGACTCAAAGACAGAGCCATTCTGCAAGACCATTTCGGCAAATTTGTTTATAATATCCCTAAACTAGTTAGTGTCCAGTCGAAAACTCCCTAATGTCATTCTGAGCGGAGCGAAGAATCTCTGCGGCCATACTAACTATGGGATTCTTCGTCATCCCGCCAACGGCGGGACTCCTCAGGATGACATCCAGAAACATGTTTTCCGGATGGACACTAGTTAACTGGAAAAACCACTACTTGGGAGAAATGGATGAAACCTGAGCACCGTAAGCCTAAGCCGGAATGGCTAAGGAGGCGGTTCAGCTTCAAATCCTCTGTGACCGAAGTCAACGATTTGCTCCTGGACCTCAACCTCCGCACTGTGTGTCAGGAAGCCCATTGTCCCAATGAATCAGAATGCTTCGGCAACCACACGGCTACCTTCATGATTCTAGGTAACCATTGCACTCGCAACTGCACTTTTTGCGCTGTAGCCCATGGCGTTTTGGAACCCCCAGATCCTGAGGAGCCCAAGCGAGTTGCGGAGGCAGTCTCACGAC
Organism: Desulfobacteraceae bacterium; assembly: GCA_002899795.1. Classification (GTDB taxonomy): domain Bacteria; phylum Desulfobacterota; class Syntrophobacteria; order BM002; family BM002; genus BM002. Next base: position 661 of record PPDG01000361.1, read on the forward strand.
TCGACCTCAAATATGTGGTACTTACCTCGGTAACTCGCGATGATCTTGCTGATGGTGGTGCCTCTCATTTTGCCGCCACAATCAAGACTATTCGTTCGGTTCGAAGTGACATTTTGGTGGAGGTTTTGGTCCCGGATTTCAAGGGCTCCGCTCAATCCCTGGCAACCGTGGTGGCCGCTCAGCCTGCGGTTCTCAATCACAACCTGGAAACCGTGCCCCGCCTCTATCCTGCCGTTCGGCCGCAGGCTGACTACCAGCGATCTTTGCGGCTATTGAAAGAAGTAAAGCGCTTGCATCCCGAAGCTACTACCAAGAGCGGCTTCATGGTGGGGCTCGGGGAAAGGCAAGAAGAAGTCAGCAGTCTTCTTCGGGACCTCCGCAAGGCAAACTGCGACCTGGTCACCATCGGCCAGTATCTTCGTCCATCCCGGAACCATCATCCCGTGGTGGATTACATACATCCTGAACTTTTCCAGGCTTATCAGCAAGAGGTTGAAGAGTTGGGCTTCTCTGGTGTCGCTTCCGGTCCTTATGTCAGAAGCTCCTATCAGGCAGAGAAACTTTACAGGCAGGCGAAAGGCATGTCAGGCGCAGAAGCTTAACTCCGCGGGCCATGTTCTTAAACTCGAAATCCGAAGCACGAAACAAATCCAAATTTTCAAATGTTCAAAACAATGCGAATCAAGCTGCTGCTTCGCCGTTTTGGTTATTGGAATTTCGAAAATTTGAATTTGTTTCGAAACTGGGGCCCCGCCTGGAGGGTGGGGAGTCCGTAGGACCAATTTCGATATTCGAATTTAGGATTTGATATGAGCCACAGCAGACCACCCAACAGTAAGTTTCCCAACTACTTGAATTCTAAGTAGTTAGCTCCTAAGAAAAACTATGGCTCATCTATGATGCGCTACAGCTGCGGGCTACCGAACCATCCCAGAAAGGCGAAATGGCACGGAGTTTTTCAATAATGGGGGGCATGACCTTCAAGATAAAGTCGATTTCTTCCTCGGTGTTATAGGAGCTCAGACTAAAACGAATAGAGCCGTGGGCCGCTGTAAACGGCACTCCCATGGCTCGGAGCACGTGGGAGGGTTCCAGCGACCCGGAGGTACAGGCTGAGCCCGAGTAAGCGCATATCCCCTTATCGCTCAGTTTCAAGAGGATGGACTCTCCCTCCACATATTCAAAGCTGATGCTCGAGGTGTTGGGCAGCCGCTGGTCTCGATCACCATTTACAATGCTGTTGGGAATTTTTCCCAGAAGGCCATTTTCCAGCTTGTCGCGCAAACCCTTTACCCTTACATTCATATCTTCGATGTGGTTCGCTGCCAACTCACAAGCCTTGCCCATACCGATAATGTAGGGAACGTTTTCAGTGCCCCCACGGCGGCCTTCCTCCTGGTGACCACCAATAATATAGGGAGAAAAGCGAGTACCCCGTCGCACATAGATAACTCCAATTCCTTTCGGAGCGTGCAGCTTGTGGCCGGAGAGGCTCAGCATATCTATCTGACTCTCGGCTAAATTGATTGGAATTTTGCCGACAGCTTGGACCGCGTCTGTGTGAAAAATTGCCCCCCGCCTCTTGGCCAAATTTGCTATCTCTTCCACCGGGAAGAGAACCCCGGTCTCGTTATTGGCCCACATCACACTGACGATTGCGGTATCCTCGGCTATTACTCGTGAGACCTCATCCATTGACAGCAGCCCATCACGGTCCACGGGTAGCTCTGTAACCCGGTAGCCCTCACGCTTCAACTGGCCCACCAAATTCTTCACCGCGGGATGTTCCACTCTGGTAGTTACCACATGCCTCTTTTCCGGATTGGACTCCAGCGCACTCATTATGGCTGTATTGTCACTTTCTGTGCCACAGCTAGTAAAAATAATCTCTTGCGGCCGTGCCCCAATAAGACCGGCCACCCGCTCCCTCGCCTCCTCCACTTTTGTCTGCACCTGCCCGCCGAAAAAGTGCATGCTGGAAGGATTGCCATACAGTTCAGAAAAATAGGGGCTCATCTCCTCCACTACTTCGGGAGCCACCCGGGTTGTCGCATTGTTATCCACATAAATGGTCTTCATTGCGCAACCTCCTCTACCACCAGATTATCAGTGACAAGTTCCCGGAGCTTGCTTTCCACATAGTGCTTTAAGGTAATGTCCGAGGCCACACAGGTAGCGCACGCACCTCTGAGGGCTACCAGCACTCTGTCACCGATGATGTCAACGAGCTCAATGCTGCCACCATCCTTCGCCAGTGTGGGCTGGATTTCACGCTCGAGGGTTTCCTCGATGAGTTTCATTTTCTGAATATTGCTCAGCCGCGCTTTGGCGGGTTTTTCGGGTTCGACCTCCACTTGGGCCTGGCCCAGTGTCTGCTGCAGGATACCTTCGATGCGCTCGTGGCAAGAGCCGCAACCACCGCCAGCCTTGGTGTAGTCGGTCACTTGCTCCAAAGTTGTGAGGCTGTTGTCCAGGATGGCATCTTCGATCTCCTTCTCAGTCACCCCAAAACACTCACAAACGATGTCGGAATCTTCCTTGGGAAGCTTCTCTCCGCGATAGTTGGCTACGGCAGCTCGGAGAGCTTCCTGCCCCATGACCGAACAATGCATCTTCTTGTCTGGTAGTCCACCCAGATATTCCACTATCTCCTGGTTGCTCATTGTCTCAGCCTCTTCCAAAGTTTTTCCGATGATCATCTCTGTCAGGGCCGAAGAAGAGGCAATGGCACTGGCACAACCAAATGTCTGGAA
>PPDG01000075.1 GCA_002899795.1 Desulfobacteraceae bacterium
AAAGGATGGGCAAACCACCAAGGAAAAACATCCCTGCGAGGCACTAGCAGGGCAAAAGTGTGAATTACATCCCTTAATCTACACTCGGCTGGAATTTGCTCTGGCACAAGATATAGTTTGGAGTCAATGATTCCCTACCAAAATACCAGAAATGGCGCGGTAAGCGGCGCAACCTACCATCATTGAAGGTTGTTACATGGCCGCTCTTCTCTTTTAGAGGGGCAGCCGCTACTTTGGGTTTGCGGCTATATACTCTGAGATAAACTTATCTAGCAGCGCTTGTTCCTGTTGTCTGACATCAGATAAGGTAGGAGTCACACCAAATCTTCCCGTAGTCCACGTGCTCGTATAAACCTCTATACCGGGATGTCTCACCAAACATACTGTCTCCCGCAGCTCGACTCGAATGTGCGCTACATAATCACCTGAAGAAGTGCCCAAAACCTTGACCATTATGTAAAGTTGGGGGCTTCCTGGCGTCCTCATTGATTCTTTTTCTGATTGCACCTTAATCCCAGCCATCTTAAGTTTTAACTCAGCATCCGTTCTTAAATGGTCTGTAGTCAGGCCGGTCCTTTCAACTCTAAAATCTAGGTCTTCCACATCTACGAACACCTCTTTGAGACCACGAAGAACGGGAATTTCAGCATCACCGGCACGAACTATAGTAGCTATCCCACCAGACAAGCTAATGGTTATGACCAGAGCCACTATTAAACTACACTGCTTTCCCCTCATTTCCTCCCCCTCTCCCTTCGCCGTACAGGTTCCCTGCCCCCTATCTAAACTGTAAAGCTTTATATTACATCCCTTAATCTAGACTCATCGGAACAAGAAATATTGCTGCGAGCAGATCTGATGAAAACATATCCTCATACAGAGCATACTTCTTCACAATGGAAGAGGACAGATCGGTCCGGAGGCTCTAGCCCGCATATTTCATGAATTGACGTCACGAGACAGTGGAGGTGCGCTTGCTACCGGGCAACCGCAGGAACTCGGACCCGAGGCGTACTTGAACAGTACGTCGCAGGGTTTGAGGTCCGAGGACGCCCGGGGGGGAAGATCATATCCGCTGTCGAAGTAGACCATTCATGAAATATGCGGGCTACTCCTTAATGAGAAGCTTTACATTATGGATAAGTTCTTCTGGCTCGACGGGCTTTTCCATGAAGATATCCGCATGAATCCAGTCCAGATCCTCATCTAGCGCTCGGCCATACCCATTTTCCACCGGCGGCCTAGCAGAAACGATGAGTATGGGCACTCCGAATACGCCATCGTTTTTCTTGACTTCGGTGGCAAAGTTTAGCCCCTCATCCATAGTTTCCATCATGATGTCGAGGATGAGTAGATCCGGTCGAGTGTCAACAAAGAGCTGGTGGCCTTTGCGAGTATCCAGGGCAGTAAAAACCTGATAGCCGTTCTGGGAGAGAATGTGGCTCATCGCCTCACAAATTTCCGGATCATCATCGATGATTACAATTTTCTTTGCGCTCATGGATGGATCCCTCCTTGCCCAAGTTCAGGGCCTTTTAGCCCGGATATTTCATGAATCGCCTGCTGCGGCCGCGGATCTGGTTGTCCTCCCGGGCGTCCTCGGATGTCGCACCTTGCGACGTACCAATCAGGTACGCCTCAGGTCCAACACCCTGTGGTTGCCCGGTGGCCCACCCATCTTCACGGTCTCGCGACAGCAATTCATGAAATATCCGGGCTAGTGTTACGCTTCCAAAAGTTATTTCTGGGTTAATATGAAGATGGGCTAGACAGATGGGGACGATGTTGAGGCAAGAGATAGGCCCCAAAGGATAGAAACTCCGAACAGCGCAGTGTTTTTTACCTTAGCATAAAGAAGGCTCCTGCTGTCAAGTTAAAAAGCCACGATCTTGGTAGGGAATGGCAAGGTTAGAATGGTAGTCAGGAGTAAGCCCTTCGACAGGCTCAGGACGCTTCGCGCGGTAAACAATTCATATGTTTGACTAATTTTCTAATTCTCTAATGAACCTACCCTGCCCTCTACCTATTCCAACAAATGACAGCGAAGCGTCTTGACCTAATGACGCCGAAGGCACATGACGCAAAGCTCGATGAAAGCTGAGCGCTGCTGCCTCCTGCCCGATGCTCCTTGACACTATATATGGGGCAGCTTTAAACGCAGGTACCTCATTTGGCATAATAATTGCTGCTCAGCTGATTAGAAGGTTTAAAATGGTGCAAATGGGTATTTGGCATTATTGCCTGACTTCCCATGAGTTAGAAATGAATACCTTGCGCAAAACAAAAGCAAACGAGGCCCGTCTTTCAGGGGGAGAGATTCGGATTGCTGTTGGTCTGCGACTTTACGAACTGTTCTGTGCTGATTGTAATCGGGTATTGATAGAAGAGGATCCGCGACTTATGAGATTGCAGTGCACAGAGTGCAAGCGCGTTTACGCTTACAGGCTTCACCCTGAGGAAGAAGAATACATTTTTCAAGCGTCCGGGCGAAAGGTGTCAATCCAATGAAACCAGGAATAATGGATTTATCCAAGTGGGTTGAAAAAACGGCTCAGGCTGTCCGGCGCATCTGCAGTAGGAAGCAAGCGCCCTGTGTTGGCTTCAGCTTAATCTTTTTCGACCCGATGGCCGAGCCAGAAGAGCGCTGGAATTATGTCATCGAACTGGCCTTCGATCCCAACAATCCCCCAACTCAGGAAGAGCGAAATCAGTTACAGAATGCCTTTGCATTTATCAGCGAAGGTGTCCGTCGAATCATGGATGATAAGGCCGGATGTAACGAGATTGAGGATTACACCCGGGAAGTACGATGGCATTGAAGATCTAATGGATCCAGGAGCCAGGTGTCAGCAGTAAACCGTAAATCCCTCAATTCCAAATCTAAAATCTAAAATCTTCCTCTACCTATTACAACAAATGACAGCGAAGCGTCTTGACCTAATGACGCCGAAGGCACATGACTGATTTGAAATCCGCATTCCGAAGCCCAAGATCCAATGACCCAAACAGCATTGGAATTTCCATCAACCTCCGACCTCTGACTTCTTTCTCTATGCCCTATGCTCCATGCTCTATGCCCACTTATCGTTTATGTGAGCGCCAAAAGCGCCATCTTTTTTTCTCAACAATACTTACTGAGTCGCGGCCCTTGATTTTTTCGCCCTTGACTGTATTGCCTTTCAAAAAACCTTCCTTATCACCGACTTGGAAACCTGCCATTTTTGACTTGAAGAAGAAGATTAGATCTCTCAATCCGTCTTGGTTGACATCTTTGCCACGCCTCAGAAAAAACGCTTTACTGTGCTCATTCCCTGTCCGTCCAAAGGTAAGGGATTCCCTATCCACCTCACTGGGTGCATCGAAATTCTTGTTGAGAGAATGGCGACTGGGATAACACCCCATTCCCAGTGAT
>PPDG01000049.1 GCA_002899795.1 Desulfobacteraceae bacterium
AAGTAAGGTATCTCCTTCGGTTCGACAGTTTTAGTCATCGCAACCCCCAGCCCGGAAGGATGATCATATCCGCGGTCGGAGCAGGCGATTCGTGAAATGTCCTGGCTAGAGCTTTGTGATGCATATGACATTTCTGAACTGCCTGTGTAGCTGTGTCCCGCATGGTTACAGCGCTCGCTCGAGTTTCGACTCCACACGATATTGAATGGATTCTGATAAGTGGTCCGCACCATCCCAATTTTCTCATCAGTGATTACCATTGGAGATTACGAGAAGCCCTTATTTTTAAGAAAAGGTACTCCTTATACCACGGCTCATGAGGTGCTACGCAGATGACAAATTTCTATAATTCAAGTATGTTATGACCCCATCTAGAAAGATAGCGAGCTTCTCCCGAAAAGCTCTTCTCCTAACTGAGTAACCCGGCAGAGCTTAATACAGAAGTCTTTTTCTTTTCACAGATCAAAAAGAAGCGTGCAGCATCTGCTCATTGGTCACTCGATGTAATGCAAAAACGATACCATTGCTCGATAGATTATATGTTGCTAGAATGGCACTACTGAGTGAACAGCTGGCAGGTAGCAGTAGGCAGCAAGCAAGCTTGACTGTGGGCAGTGCCCACCCTACATTTCACTGATGTTGCCATTCGTTTGAGCAGAATGATGATCCCTAAATTGAGCGATTGTTGATGTATTGATTTGAAAAATAATTATTAATTTATGAACTTATCACCCCCACCCTAACCCTCCCCCGTCAAGGGGGAGGGGATTATTCTGGACACCCTATGATTCCCCCCTCCCCTGGCGGGAGGGGGTTAGGGGGAGGGGGAAAATGTGAGATGATAAATGAGCAATGATTTCAAATCCGGTTTCGTTTCCATAATCGGTGCGCCTAATGTTGGCAAATCTACCCTGCTGAATCAGCTCATAGGAGAGAAGCTCGCCATCATATCTCCCAAACCCCAAACAACCCGCAATCGTATTCTGGCAGTGAAAACCAACCCTGGATTCCAGATGATTTTCTTGGACACCCCTGGAATTCACCAGGCCAGGGGTGATCTCAACCTTGCCATGGTACGCACCGCCCTGGCAACACTGGCAACAGTTGATTTGATTCTCTTTTTAGTGGAGGCCCACTCACCAGACAGTCAAAAGAACAAGCGAGTGCTTGAGGCTCTCCAGAGCGTGGAAACTCAGACTCTTTTGGTGGTAAACAAGATAGATTTGGTCTCAGAGGAAGCGCTATCACGCATTGTCGAGCGCTTTCAAGGTTTGCATCAATTTAAAGGCTCGGCTCATATCTCTGCATTATATGGCACAGGAATCAATGATCTGATAGCCCAGATTGTCCCTCTCCTCCCTATGGGGCCTGCTTACTACCCGGAAGATACACTGACGGATCTACCCGAACGGTTTTTCTGCGCCGAGATAATTAGGGAAAAGATCATGAACTTGACCTCCGAGGAAATCCCCTATGCCGTGGCAGTAACCATAGGCTCCTTTAAAGAAGATGAGCAAAAAAATCTCATCCGCATTCAGGCTGATATTCACGTTGAGAGAGCTTCCCAGAAAGGTATTATTATTGGCAAGGGAGGGTCCATGCTGCGGGAGATTGGCAAACAAGCCCGCTTAGACATGGAAAAGTTGCTTGGCTCCAGGGTTTTTCTGGAGTTGTGGGTCCGTATTCAGAAAAAGTGGCGAAAAAATCCCCGGGCACTTAAAGAGTTCGGTTACCAATAAAAAACGCCAGCTGTTTGTTCGTGCATGTATTTTGTCATTGCTCGTCAGCCATTAGGTCATATGGCTGCGCCGTCATCAAGTCATTTGCCTTCGGCGTCATTCATAGTCACTCATCTCCCGAATAACTAATAACTAATAACGATACTGCCTCCTGCCCGCCTGTCCCGAGCTTGTCACGGGGCTGCTCCCTGCCAGCTGTATTTCCCTCTGCTCTATGCTGGCTGAAAGCTGAGCGCTGACAGCTGATAGCTATAATTAGTGCCCATCCGGAAACTGCGTATATGGGTGTCATTCTGAGGAGTCCCGCTGGGGCGGGACGACGAAGAATCTCATAGTTACTGGATCCGCAGAGATTCTTCGCGGAGTTTATCCTGAGCCTGCCGAAGGGCTCAGAATGACATGGAGGAGTTTCCGGATGGAAACTAATTAGAAAAGCCGAAACTCTGGTTCCGCCACGGTGCCTCGCACCTTAAAAGGCAGAGGCTTGCCCCGATTGAGAAAGGCTGCCGCCACCCGTCGTTTATCTGCGGGAAGGTTCACCATGTCACCATCTAGCTGGCCCTCTCCCGCCAGGTTCAGAGTGCTTCCTGCCAACCGGGGCTGAAGCATTACTTTGCCACTCACAGTTCCCTGGAATCCCTGCCCTTTAAACTCGCACTCGGTAATCTCCAGACTCCCACCAGAGAGTTCAATGGTAGCAGACACCTCGAGTCCCTCCAGGGTTCTTGTTCTCAAATAGGCTGAGTCTATGGGACAGCTTCCCTCTTCAAGCTTTAATTCTCCACCGCCGCTAGCATTGACAAGATCGCCAAGGGGTCCTTCCAAGTTGATGTCTCCGGAAATCTTCCCTGAGACTTGTCGGCCAAGCAATGTAGAGACGGAAGATTGACCTTCCAGCTGGATCTTTTGCCCCCGTACTCTCAGCTGGTAGTTTCGGACATCATAAAATGGAGTCAAGCGAACGTCCCCGGACAGCGTGCCTCCATAAGCCTGACTGCGCAGGGTGAAGGCAAGCCTTACTCTGAGCAGTGGCAGCACCTTAAAGCGCAAACGCACCTGGTTTGCTTCAAAGAAGGGTTTGCTTTCCGGTTCCATTGTTCTCACAGCACATTTTGCCAGCTTCAATCCGAATGGGAAGCTAGGGGACATATCGGTGATCTCAAACTTCACACCCAACTGCGCACTGGCAATCGCAACCAACCTTTCTTGCAAGCTCTGGTAGGGAAACTTCCACACTATGAGGACCCCGGCAAAAACAAGCCCCCAGAGAAAATAGCCCAACGCTCTCTTTGTCACTGTGCGTTTCATGCTCAAGAACTGACCTATAAACCTCAACGGGCGGGGTAATTCCCGCCCATACACTCATTACCAATATTGCTAGTGCCTAGTTCCTAAAATCTACAATCCGCAATCCGCAATGTACCTGCTGCCTGCTCTCCTTTGGCGGTGTCCGTTGTTTGTTGTCCGTTGTCCGTTGAAGCAGTTGTTTTCGGGTTCTGTATTTACAACGGACCACTGACCACGGACAACTGACATCACCGTTTACCATTTACCCTTCACCTCTCACTGCCTTCTGCCCGCTGCCCCCTGCCTCCTGCCCTACGTCTCCTTGCTGCCCATCGCCCGGGGTGCTTGGCGCAATTTACGAGTTACCACCACCAGGTCCACTTCC
>PPDG01000463.1 GCA_002899795.1 Desulfobacteraceae bacterium
CTGGGGGTCCTTTCCATATGCGGAAAGGACCCTTTTTATTTTTCTCCCTCTCCCTTGACGGGAGAGGGTTGGGGTGAGGGTGCAAAGGAGATATTTTTATAGATCATGTCCCCCTCCCCTCAATCCCCTCCCACCACAGGGGAGGGGAAGATATATTTAGTTCTCAGACGTAGTTAACCGTGGCTGTCCGTCTAGAATTAGAGTTGTCGGACAGCCTCTAAGGCAATTTATAGATGCATATGAATTAGGTCGGCAGTGCAACTAACAGGGGGAGTTAGACCATGCTGAATCTTCAAAAACTCACAATTGACCTCTGCGTGGAGGAGCTCAGATATGCATACGAGCGGACCTACAGTAATATGGAGCAGCAGCTTGGAAACATCATTATGTGGTCAGGACGACTCGTCCTCGAGAATATTGCCAATTCTGACGCTCTCTACCACAACATTGAACACACTGTAATGGTGACCTTGGCTGGGCAGGCAATCATAGAAGGAAAACACCTGCTGGAGGGAGGTGTTGCACCCAGAGACTGGGTCCATTTCATGATGGCAGTTCTGTGTCACGACATTGGTTATGTGAGAGGAATATGCAGTGGTGATAAGGATGGAATGGTGGCTACGGGTGTCGGTGATGAGACGGTGGAGATTTCACCCGGGGCAAGCGATGCAGTGCTCTCACCATATCATGTTGACCGTAGCAAGCTTTTTGTGCGTGAGCGATTCGGCAAAGGGCTGCTTATGGGAATGGTGACGAATATAGATGCAGAACTGATCGCTTCGTACATAGAAATGACCCGCTTTCCTGTGCCCGATGACGATTGGTACAAGGACACAAAGGGATACCCGGGATTGGTGCGAGCGTCAGATTTTGTTGGCCAGCTCGGAGATCCGAACCGGCCCCGCAAATCCCCGGCACTGTTTTTTGAGTTTGAAGAAATAGGAGGTAACGAGGAGCTCGGTTATAAGAGACCCGGAGACCTGCACGACAACTATGCAAAATTCTACTGGGATGTGGTGAGTCCTTACATTCAGGAGGCCTTACGATATCTCCGTGTAACTCAGGACGGCAAGCAGTGGATCGCCAATCTGTATGCGAACGTTTTCGGCGCGGAACATGGATGTCATATCTACAGGACCTGTAGTTAATGAGTGCTCATCCGAAAACGGCTGTTTTCGGATGAGCGCGATCAGCCATCAGTGGTCAGCTATCAGGAAAATAAGGAGATACTGACCGCTGATAGCTGACTGCTGATTGCAATTCAAGGCTGCATGCATTTCTTATAGCGAGGTACTAAGCTCTTCAATCTAAAATCTGCATTCTTCAATCTAAAATCCCTCTGGGCCTGGTCACTCTGGGATCTATTGGTTAGAGTTCAATGAGGAGTTGAGACCTGAAACCCCACAAAACATACTATCCGGTGGATAATTGTCATGGCTGGTGATAATCACAGCGACAGCAGCAGAACAGTTCCCAGGCCTTTGAAAAGGCTGATGGAAGCACACCAGATTCTGGCAGACACGGAATCAGTTGAAGCACTGTTGCCACGCCTCTTGGACCTTGCTAAGAATGTGTCGAACGCAGAGGCCGCTTCTTTATTACTGTACAATCAGCAACGAGACGTTCTCGAGTTCGCAGCCGTCAAAGATGAGATTTTGGGCGAGAAAGCAAATGAAATCCTGAAGAGTGCTGTCGAATTAAAAATGGGTGAGGGAATTGCGGGATGGGTCGCTCAAAACCGTGAGTCTGTTCTCATCCAAGACGTGCAGAATGATCCAAGGTTTTTCAGCCAGGCCGACCACGAAACAGGTTTTGTCACCCGAACCCTCCTTTGCGTTCCCCTCCTTTATGGTGGCGATCTCCTTGGAGTGATCAATGTCCTCAACTCCAAAGACAAGCCGGGTTTTGATTCCTTTGATGAGGAGCTCTTGGAATGCTTCGCAGACTTGGCTAGCACTGCCATAATGAGATCGAGATTTCTTGAACTCCGGCTTACCCAGGAGAGGATGCGTGTTCAACTGGAAGCCGCAGCCGATATCCAATCGCTTTTCTGGCCTAGACTACCGGAGTTGGGAACAGGGAGTCATGTCTGGGCCGTATCCAAGCCAGCAAAGTTTGTTGGCGGGGACGTATACGATGTGATCCGCATGCCCGACGAAAGTTGGCTGGTCTATGTAGCCGATGTATCAGATAAGGGTCTTCCTGCTGCACTGATCATGGCGGCATTATCAACAAGAATAAGGAGCGAAGCATTTTCGCACGATGAGGTGGACACATTGCTCGAGACTGTCAACAATGCCATGTATGATCTGACAGTGGAAGAAGGTTTTTTTGCCACCATAATTCTCGGCAGATATTGGCCCACCGACGGAAGAATGCAGCTCACCTCGGGGGGCCATTTGCCACCTCTGTGGGTTGTTGGTGATCAGTTACGAGAGGTCTCGGAGTTAAAAGGGATATCATTGGGCATCACACTGGATGCCAAGTACGAGAAAAAGGAGATTTTCCTCTCTCCTGGAGAATCGATCCTTTTTGTAACTGACGGGGTCACTGAGGCAGAGAATGAGCGGAGTGAGTTGTATGGCCAGCGTCGTTTGTCAGAGCATATCACCTCGGCAGGAGGGCCTCCCTACGGAAAAGGGGTATTGGATGCGGTCAATGCTTGGCGAGGCACAGCAGAGGCAAACGACGATTTGACCATGCTCGAAATCTGGCGTGACCCTGTCTGATGATTAACCACAAAGTCACAAAGTCACAAAGTAACACAATAGTGAGTTGAACCACTAAGGCACAAAGACACAAAGAGAGACAATAGTGGACAAAGCAGTTCAGCTAAGCGAGTTAGATGAATGATGTTGTGCTCGTTATCTATTTAATCTTGGTGTCTTAGTGGTGAATGATTTTTTTAGCAATCTGATTCTTGCTTTATGGGGGGCACCTGTGAAACAGCAAGACATAGAGGCACACGTAAAACCAATATCCGCTGAAACTGATCGAGTGGCCAAGCAAGTAGTTGACGCAGCGTTCTCAGTGCATTCAGGGCTAGGCCCAGGGTTGCTCGAGAGTATTTACGAAACTTGCTTAGCACATGAATTGACAAAAAGGGCTTTAAAGGTAGAGCGACAAGTCGTCCTACCAGTTATTTACGATAGTTTACATTTAGATGCCGGTCTTCGTCTCGACGTAGTGGTTGCAGATTGTGTGGTTGTCGAACTCAAGGCCGTTGCATCACTTCTACCAGTTCACAAGGCTCAACTGCTGACTTACCTCAAGCTCTCCGGATACCGCCTGGGTTTGATTATTAATTTCAACGTTCCAGTGATAAAAAACGGCATCGTGCGGATGGCTCTATAACCTCATTGCACCACCAAGGCACAAAGACACAAAGAAGACCAATAGTGGTCAGAA
>PPDG01000257.1 GCA_002899795.1 Desulfobacteraceae bacterium
ATCCAGCACTTTGATGTTTTGAATGGCCTCTCCCAATCCCATGTTGAGCACGATCTTCTCCAGCCGGGGTACTTCCATTGGGCTGGTGTAACTAAACTCTTTCGTGAGAGCAGGCATCAAGTCTGTCTGATACGTTTCTTTTAATCTGGACATCGAACGAACCCTCTATGTCTAAGCACAAGGCTAGAAAGCATGGCGCAGAGCGCCAAGCGCATAGCGTTCTCAGAGTGGAGTTTTTACGCTTTGCGCTATGCTCTATGCGCTATGCAATTCCAGACCACTGACAAATCCCCTAAACTTCCATCATGATCCGTTCTGGGTCTTCGATGAATTCTTTGATGCGCACCAAAAAAGTCACTGCCTGGCGCCCGTCCACAATACGGTGATCGTACGTTAAGGCCACGTACATCATGGGCCGCACTACAACTTTTCCATCCAACACCATGGGGCGATCTTCTATCTTATGCATGCCCAAGATGCCACTCTGAGGCATATTCAGAATAGGAGTGCTCAGAAGAGAACCGAAAACACCGCCATTGGTGATGGTAAAAGTGCCGCCTTCGAGATCGGCAAGTTCGAGTTTATTTTCTTTGATCTTGTTGACGTAATCGATAATGTCCTGTTCTAGTTGGGCGAAGCTAAGTTTGTCTGCATGGCGGATCACCGGCACCACCAGACCACGCTCACCACCAATGGCCACACCTATGTGATAGTAGTTGTGATAGACGACATCTTTCCCCTCTATGGAACCGTTTAATTCTGGAAATTCCATCAAGGCTTCCACACAGGCTTTAATGAAGAAGGACATGAAACCCAGTCTGACCCCGTATTTCTTCTGGAAGGCATCCTGGTAATGAGCGCGAATTTCTTTGACTCTGGCCATGTCAATTTCGTTGAAGGTTGTGAGCATGGCCGTGTTCTGCTTAGCCTCCAAAAGACGGGTGGCGATCCGCTGCCTGATCCGGCTCATGGGCTTCCGGGTTATTTGCTCATCTGGGCGGGGAGTAACCTCATGGGGCTGAGTCGGCTGAGTGACCGCAACTGCAGGGGGTGCTGCGGGCACGGCATGCTCCAGATAAAGAATCACGTCACCTTTGGTTATTCTGCCTCCTGGCCCAGTGCCGGCGATTTTGGAAACATCAAGGTTCTTTTCAGCCACAAGTCTCCGGACTGATGGGGCCAAGACCGGCTTGGCTGCCAGCGGAATCTCTACAACTGGCTCAACAGGTGGTGGTTCAGGAGGTGGAGGTGGAGCGGCTGGGGCAATTTCTGCCACTTCCTCAGGAACGGGTTCATCCACCACTTCAGGAGCTGCCGCCGTATCTATAGTGCCGACAACGGTTCCGATCGCCACTGTTTCACCCTCAGATACACGTATACTTAAGACTCCATCAGCTTCCGCCTCGATCTCAAGGGTGACCTTGTCGGTTTCCAGGACGAAAAGCGGTTCACTCTTGCCCACCAGATCGCCGTCCTTTTTGTACCACTGAGCCAGGGTCGCTTCCGTCACCGATTCTCCCACGCTAGGGACCTTAATGTCTAACAACATGGTTGCTCCGTTTTTAAATGGCTAAAGTGTTCAAAAATGCCTAAAATGAACTAAAATGTCTAAAATGCTGTTGGTAAGCAGTGAGCAGTGAGCAGTAAGCAGTTCCGAGCTCACAGCGGAAAGGTTTTACGTATAACGTATAACTGATAACGAATAACTTCACTGCTTCCTGCCCACTGCCTCCTCAATAATGGCCGCTTGCTGGCTTTTGTAAATGTTGTGAAAGCCAGTAGCCGGGCTCGCTGCCGCTTCTCTGCCTATATACTTGATGTGCTTTTGGACCAGAGAGGCAATACGTGAGCGGACAAAATTCCAACCGCCCATGTTTTCCGGTTCCTCTTGCACCCAACACCACTCATTGGCCCGATTGTACTGAGCGATAACTTTTTCAAGTTGCTGTTCCGGGAAGGGGTAAAATTGCTCTAGTCGTATGATACCAAGATCGGTTGCTTTCAGATCCTGACGTCTCTGAAAAAGTTCGTAGTAAATCTTGCCACTGCAAAAGAGGATGCGGCGGGAAGTTTTCTTGTTGCCTTCATCAAGGACTTCCTGGAAGGAACCTGAGGTCATATCCGAGAGGCGAGAGACTGCAAGGGGATTGCGCAGCAGGCTCTTGGGCGTCATAACCACAAGGGGCTTGCGGAAATCACGCTTTACCTGACGTCGCAGCAGGTGGAAATACTGGGCTGGAGTGGTGGGATTACAAACCTGGATGTTTTCCTCGGCACACAGCTGAAGAAAACGCTCCAATTTGGCGCTTGAGTGCTCCGGCCCCATGCCTTCGAAACCGTGGGGGAGCAGCAGGACGAGACCGCTCAACCGCTGCCATTTGGATTGACCACTGGATATGTACAGATCGATTACTCCCTGGGCGTTATTGACGAAGTCACCGAACTGAGCCTCCCAGATAGTCAGCCCTTCAGATTGGGCGAGGGAATACCCATACTCGAAGCCGACGACGCCAGCTTCGGAAAGTAAACTGTCATAAGCAGAGAACGGTGCCTGCCCTTGGCCTAGAGAATTAAGGGGTACGAATGTATCACCTGTTTTTGTATCTACCAGAGAGCTGTGTCTCTGGCTGAAGGTGCCTCTGCGACTGTCCTGGCCACTCAAGCGAACGGGAATGGCTTCCGTTACCAGAGAACCAAAAGCAAGAACTTCTCCGTTAGCCCAATCGATTCCCGCGCCGTTCTCCACTGCTTCCAGCCGTTTTTTCAGAAGGGTTGCCAGTTTGGGGTGAAGTGAAAAATCTTTCGGTACCTTATTTAACTTACGGGCAAGTGAGCGAAGTTGCTTTGCTGCTACTCCTGTTTTCAACACTTTATGGGAATACTCTCCGTGTATGTCATCCCAGTTTTCATAATAGTCAGCCTTGGGAAGGACGCACTGTTTTTCTCGCATGGTGGTAAACGACTCCTCCAGACACTCATTAATTCCAGAGGCAATGTCTTTGATCTCATCCTCGCTAACAATGTTTTCAGCAAGCAGTTGTGCGCCATAGATTTTATATAATGGCGGTCTTTCTCTGATGCGCTCGTACATCTGCGGTTGAGTAAAATAGGGCTCATCCCCCTCATTGTGCCCATAGCGCCGGTAGCAAACCAGATCGATGACCACATCCTTGCCGAATTCCATGCGGTAATCGCAGGCAAGTTTGGTAACGTGAATCACGCTTTCCGGATTCTCTCCGTGCACGTGAAAAATAGGCACCATGAGCATTTTGGCAACGTCAGTGGAGTATCTCGTGGAGCGGGCATCCTCAGGCAGCGTGGTATAGCCAATCTGGTTGTTGATAATAATATGAACAGTGCCCCCGGTGCTGTATCCTTCCAACTGGGACAT
>PPDG01000068.1 GCA_002899795.1 Desulfobacteraceae bacterium
AGACATTCAATCCAGTTAAGACTATAAACGACCTGCTGCGACCGGGACATCGCTCCGGCGTCACGCGCCGGAGCAAGTAAGCACTAACACTAATCACTAGGAACTGGAGACTAGGCACATTTTTTGGCGAGACGAGGTGCAGTTAATTCATTTTTCCCCGACCTCCCGTCTCGCCCAGTGGACACCCTGAGCTTTGCGTTGGGCGTCAGCGAGACTGAGATGACCGTTCTGTACCAGATACTCAAACGACTCATTTTGCCACCCGGCTTCTTGATCTTGCTTTTGGTGGTCGGTTTCACTTTCAGCTTCTTGAAGTTCCGAAGACTGGGCAGGGTAATCCTGGCTGTCGGTATTTTGTTTCTTTATCTTCTGAGCATCTCACCCACTGCAGACTTGCTATTGACCCCTCTCGAGTCTCAATATACCCCTCTTAATCCTGAGCGACTTCCCAGGACTGGAACCCTGGTAGTGCTCAGCGGCGGCGCTTCGGCGGCAGATTACCTGCCGGTCTCAAGTCGGCTAACCCAAAGTTCCACTAAACGGCTTCTTGAGGCGGTGCGACTGTATCACCTCATGGATCGACCCAAAATAGTGATCTCCGGCGGTAGCGGCAATCCTTTGGTACAGGTTACGGAATCAGCACTTATGCGCGAACTGCTCCTGGATCTTGGGATACCCGGCAAGAGGATTGTGATCGAAGGAAAATCGCGGAATACTTTTGAAAACGGTAAGGCCATTCAGCAATTGCGGCTTGCACCCCCTATCGTTCTTATAACCTCGGCCAGCCACATGGAGCGAGCTCACAAGGTTTTTAAAACACTCGGCATACACTCTTTGCCTGCGCCCTGTGATTTCAAGGCTCGCTGGAGTGCGAACGATCCCCTTCGCTTCTTCCCCTCAGGAGGCGCACTGAATACCTCCACCGCAGCAATTTACGAACACCTTGGCACCTGGTGGTACGATCTTACGGGCAAATTCTGATGGATTTTTGCTCTGGTCATTGTACAGAAAACCACTTATGATGAGAACCAGCCGCGTTCACGCGGCTGGTTGTGTTTTGGCCTGCATTAAATATCGCATAGGGCATAGCGCATGGCGCATAGCGTACAAATAGAGAAAATCGTCCGATTGTAAGTTTTTCGCTTTGCGCTCTGCGCTTAGCGTCATGGGGGCTAGGGACGGAGACGCATGAGAGTTGAAAACGTAACAGGTCGAAAGCTTAGGTTGCTGCTCATAATGGGTATTTCTGCAATTATTGCGGGGATGATAGGAGAAGCGGCGGCTCTCACCCGTAGCGAGCAAAACACCATCCGTGTTTTTCATCAAGTTTCAGCCGGTGTTGTGAACATCACCACCACGAGCATTGGCCGGGATTTCTTTTTTAATCCTTTGCCAGCAGAAGGAAGCGGATCCGGCGTTATTGTTGATAAAGCAGGCCATATAGTCACCTCCTACCACGTGGTGAACGGCAGCAGTCTTCTGGAGGTGACCCTTGCAGATGGCAGTAGATGGGAGGCCACTCTGGTTGGCAGTTCTCCCAGTAGCGATCTGGCGGTGATCAAAATCGAGGCACCGCCAGAGCAACTCCAGTCCCTGCGATTGGGCTCTTCGAAGAATCTACGCGTGGGCCAGAAAGTGTTGGCCCTGGGCAATCCATTTGGCCTGGGACAGACACTGACCACGGGAACTATCAGCTCGTTGGGGCGAGATGTTCGGATCAGCGGCGATGTGATCATTCATAATGTCATTCAGGCAGACGCCGCAATCAATCCAGGAAATTCTGGCGGCCCGCTCATCAATTCTGACGGCGAGGTAATCGGTATTAATACTGCCATCTTCAGCCCAACTGGTAGTAGTGTGGGCATAAGCTTTGCCATTCCCGCGGACACGGTGAGGAGGATTCTACCAGGAATGGTCTCTATTTGGCCCAAGTTCGTGAGTTGGGCCCTGGCCGTGATACTGGTGGGGGTGTTCCTCTGGTGGTTTTGGCGGAAAATACAACCACGGGGGCTGTAAGCACTGGGCACAAGGCATATAGTATAAGGCATCAGGCAGGAGTGAAAAAAATCCTTATCATTGAGCCGTGCGCCTTGCGCCGGTCATGCTATGCACCATACGCTGTCACCAATGGAGAGGAACAAAAAGGTGAAATTGTCCAGAGCAGTTTTTGTTAGCTTGATAGTGGTTTTATTTGTGACTCCAATAAGCATGGCTCAGGCTAGCACCGAAGACGAGCAGAACAACATTGAAGTTTATGAAGCAGCGGCCCCAGGAGTGGTAAACATCACCACCATATCAGTGGAGCGGGACTTCTTCTTCAACGTTGTACCGCGCCAAGGCGCAGGTTCAGGGGCGATCATTGACAATGAGGGCTATATTCTCACCAATTATCATGTAATCCAGGATTCTCGGCGACTTGAGGTGACTCTGGCCGACGGCAGCAAATGGCAGGGAAAACTGGTGGGAACGGATCCGGACAATGACCTGGCTGTGATCAAGATAGATGCGCCTTCCCACAAACTCACCGTTATCCCTATGGGAGACTCGGATCATTTGCTCGTGGGTCAGAAAATTCTGGCTATTGGTAATCCTTTTGGCCTGGGACAGACGCTCACCACTGGGGTTATAAGCTCTCTAGGGCGAACCTTGCGGGCTCAAAACAATACTCTGATGGAAGACATAATCCAAATAGATGCCTCCATTAATCCGGGGAATTCCGGTGGCCCCCTGCTTGACTCGAGCGGCAAGTTAATCGGTATCAATACTGCAATTTTCAGCCCCACCGGCGCCTCGGTGGGTATAGGGTTTGCTGTCCCGGTTAATATTGCCAAACGTATTATTCCGGAACTCATAGCCCAGGGCTATTACGCCTATCCCTGGATCGGTGCAAGCGTGACCACCTTACTTTCTGGGGATTCCAGAGCTCTTGATTTCGCCATAGATAGTGGCGCCCTTGTTGTTGAGATTGTCCGTGGCGGTCCGGCGCATAAGGCAGGCTTGCGTGGCGGCAATCGGAGAGTTCGATTGGGCAATCGGATTCTGATTGCAGGTGGCGATGTGGTGGTAGCAGCAGACGGCAAGTCGGTTGGCACGGCTGACGGTCTCATCCGTATAATCAGAGAAAAGCGTCCGGGTGACCTATTGCGGTTGGAAGTCTACAGAGGCGGCTTGCATCGCCGCGATGTCCTGGTGCGGCTTGAGGAACGACCGAAGAAAAGGTAAGCGCGAAGCGTAATGCGCTTCGCGCAGCAGGCAGCAGGCAGCGCGCAGCAGGGCAGTGAAGAGTCATTTGGCTTCGCCGTCAGTAGGGCTGCGCCCGTCATTAGGCCTTACGGCCGTCATTTGTGGTCATTCATAGTCACTCATCGTAGCGACATAA
>PPDG01000568.1 GCA_002899795.1 Desulfobacteraceae bacterium
GAATACCATAAACAGTTGACATTATTCAACTAAACGTTGGGACACTACTGAAATCAAGTGAATAAAAGCAGGATTGTTGCGGCAGCGCCGCCGATTAGCATGAGATAGGCGGTTATGGTTTTGATGGTATAGACGTAGCACTCCCTGGACTTACGCTCGGTTCGGAGTGTTTTTAATTCGATGTAGGGCATTGGAGAGCGTCTGTACCAGCCCTTTATTTCCACCTCGGCGTCCTGTAGGTCCTGGGCGCGCATCAATCCGAAAAAGAACTCCCAGATACGGAGTGGTTGCCTGTAATCTAGAAATATAATCCCGGTCTCATCCTGCATCACAAAGTCTTCGGACCAGATAAGGCCGGCAACTCCTTTCCCAACCACTTTCCCTTTCAGTCGGCAAGGAACCCCCCGCACCCCTGACACCTTCACTTTCTTCAACAGGCTTGATACCGACATTTCAGGAAAGACTTCTGCTGGATAAGAAAAGCCCATTTTGAAAAGCATCAAAAAGCCTGTCACCGCAAAGGCCACCCCGAACAGCCAATCAATTTGAACGAAAAATGCAGCCCCTGCCAGCCCTGCAAGGGCTACGAACGGCAGGAACATGATCATGATGTCCACGAAAAACTCGTCCCAGTAGCTTTCGGGCCTGCGAAGAGAGAAGCGGATGAAAGGTTCCTGTCCCATCGCCTGGGCCTGGTTGCCAAGGTGATTCATTCTGTTTGCCACCAGCGGGTGGGTGGAATGAAGTTCAAAGTATTTGGCCCAGGGGTTCCATAAATCCCACTTCATGGCTCCCAATATGTTCGATCGTTGGCCCAGGTCTGTTACCGTGGCTGAAGATCTGTCTGCAGCGTATGCCGAGAGAGCGAAAGAACTTGCCATGCCCGAGTCGAATATGCCCATGGCACCCACCGCGTCCAGCTTGGATGAACGTTGTGTTGCCTTTTCCTCTTTTCCACCTTCCTGACCAGCCAAGCCGTAAGCGATCTTGACCAGTGCCGAGGACAGGCTGTTGGGTGCTTTGGTGACCTCTCCGGCGAAGCGGTCTGCATAGTACTCCCTGGTGCGGGAAAACCACAGCACAATGTATTCACAGACGATGTAAAGCACATAGGTTCCGATGGCCAGGAGAGCGACATGACCCGAACCTTTCTGATTACTTCTGGAGCCCGATTTCACTTGCATGAGTGTGCGATAGACGTAGTAAAGGATGAGAGGCACCAGCTGAACCACGGTCATCAGGAACATGTCCCAATTCTTCGCATGGCCAACTTCATGGGCCACAACCGCTTGCACTTCGGATTCATCGAGGAGATCCAAGAGCCCCCTGGTAATCACTATGCGGGCATTATTAGGTGTATGACCGTAGGTAAAAGCGTTGGGTCCACCGTCATCGATAATGCCAAATCTTGGGATGTCCATATTTTTCTCTTTACAGACCTGTTGTACAAATCTATGCAAATGTACGGGGAGTCGGTGAAACGGGACCCACTCCATTTTGTAAAACCAGTTCAGTGACAAGTCCATCAACCATGGTCCCAGGAGAAACTGCACAAGCGCAATGGCCACGCCGATGAGCAGAGCCCAGGAAGGAGGCAGTTTGGCGAATTCCACGCAAAGTACGAGAACGAGAGTGAGAAGAGCGTAAAGGGACACCACTGTCATAGTGGCCCTGAGAGCAAGATTTGGCAGCGGGCTCGGTGGGGTAGCCAGGATCTGTGGATCAGTTTCAGCAGGCTCAGCAGTGCTGGCGTCATCCTCTCCTGTCCAGGGCTCTATCTTAATAGCAAGTTTCCTCGGGTCCACGGTGAGCACCTTCTTGAGCTCGCCCTTGTCGAACCACATTCCCCCGCTAGCCGGGCAGTAGTCGATGACCAATGTGCCATCAAACAAGGGAAGTTCTTGCAGGGCTTCACCGGTTTTGGGGCATTGGCGGGAAGTAGGTCGGGCTTGCTGCACTCCACTCTTGAGAGAGTTTGCCAACTCTTTCCGTCGTTTGGTGAAATGAAAAATCTCCCCTTTATCCAACCAAATGCCGGCGCAGCTGTCGCAGTAGTCCACCTCCACTCCCTGTTTGGTCAGAACGGGTCGCAGCTCACTTGCCTTGCAGGTAGGACAGTTCATTGTGATCCTTCCATTTAACCCAGCCTGGATATTTCATGAATCGCCTGCTGCGACCACGGGTATGGCCGTCCTTCCTGGCGTCCTCGGGTGTTCCTTCGACAGGCTCAGGACAGGCTCACCCTGCGACGTACCGTTGAGGTACGCCTCGGAACCAATCCCGCGGTCCCGCGGGACGGTTGCCCGGTGGCACGCCCATGTTCGCGGTCTCGCGACAGCAATTCATGAGATATCCGGGCTTGCATGAGTCTTAGGGCAATTGCACATCACATGCCAAGGAAGAGAGCATGGAGCATAGGGCATGGAGCATGGAGTGAGGAGTCGGAATCAAGAATTGAGGTTTCAGGTTTCAGTGGTCAGGTTTCACATTCTCTGTCTGTTTTTCCTGACACCCGAAACCTGACACCTGACACCCTGAACTATGGTGCTTGAGATTTGGGATTTCGAAATGATTGACGATTTGACGAGTCGACTACTGTCTACTAGCTACTGACTACTGACTACTGACTACTGACTACTGTATTCTTTCTTTGAGCTACTTTCACCATTTCCGTCGTAACATATTTATAATTCGACCAAAAAACGCGGTAAATATTACGAAGGCTGCAATGAGCCCTATTGGGACAGCGACCAAGACGCTCAGTTTCAAAACGAATATGAGCAGAGGAACTAAAACGAACAGGATCAGCCCTATTACGATCAATGCGAGGCATCCCGTAAGAAAATCCTTACTGAATTCGTGCTCAACGGGTTTCTCTTCGATTTCCTTCATTGTTCCATATCCATGAGTCTGAGAGTCGTTAGACCTTTCAAGGTCGACACGATATAATAATTTTGAGTCAAAAGCAAACCGGTGAAAGGTAGTCAGAGGTATAGCGCCAGAGCTCAGCTCTCTCGAGCGTCGCGTCATTTGGCTACGCCGTCATTGGGTCAGGACGCTGCGCTGTCATTTGTTGTAATATGTAGAGGGCAGGAGATAGAAGTTAGAGGAAAGAAGAAACAATGGCTCCTGTGGGAGCGGCTTTTCCGTCCTGAGCTTGCCTGTCCTGAGCCTGTCGAAGGGTCGAAGGGCAGCTGCGATTGGAAATGTTCTCCGACTTTAACTATTTGAACTGTTTCAACGACTTGACGTTATGCGAAAATAAGTGACCCCAAGTAGCCTTCACTTTCCGACTCTCTCTTTACGTCTTCCTGTTTCCCTACGCTGGTATTGACCAGGTCAGGTTCCAAGGGTTGTCGCTGTC
>PPDG01000570.1 GCA_002899795.1 Desulfobacteraceae bacterium
AAAAGGTGCGTATGTTGCCAGTCAACCCTGCCGGCATAAGGTTCTTGAGCCAGTTCCTCATAGAGCAAACGAGGTGTTGTCCCACCGGAAAGGACGAAGGTGAAGATACCTCTTTCTTTTATCCTAGCCTCAGCCAGTTCGGCAATGAATTCAGCCGCAGCAAGGCTTAGCTCCCTCAAACTGGAATAAGATCTTATCTCCGGCTTCATAACACATTGATTACTAAGCACTATTATCTCTTTCTAATTAATGAGTGCCTAGTTTTTCTGTCGCTCTGCGCTATGCGCTTGGCGCTTTGCGTATTTCGCCTGAAACTCAAGCGCTTATCGAGCCACCTCAGGTAAAACCTGCACCAGACGTACAGGTATAGCAGTGGTGTGACACTGCAATCGGCTCCCCGGGTTCGGGTAGTTCATTCAAATCAGAAATGTGCGTTTTCTTCCCCCCCATATAAAGACCTGCGGCCTGATTGAAGTCACAGTCAAAGACATAGCCATCCCAAGAGACGGAAATTAAAGACCGGCACATCAGCCCTTCAATAGCGCACGGGTTGAATCTGGTTGCAAGCTTCTGCAGGTATCTCTCCAGATTGCCGGATTGCTCCAACCACCGGCGGAACCTACCCAGGGGCACATTGGCGAAGCAGAATAGATTGTTGAAAACTATTCCCCACTTATTTTTCAAGACGTGGCGGAATCTTTTCTCTAACTGCTCCTGAGAGGAGGGCAGGAAAGCACCTGTGGGATTTGAGACCAGGTTGAGTTCCAGGCCCGATCCAGGTTTCCCGTAGCCAAGACTATTCAGTTTCCTAAGAACCTCTAAGGACTCCTGGAAGACGCCCTTTCCCCTCTGCGACTCTGCCTGAGCTTCGTTCAGAGAGGGGAAGGAGGCAACAATAACAACTCTATGTTGTTTGCAAGCGTCAATCAGGTAATCCCGCTCACCATTTGCCAATGCAGTCAGATTTGAGCGGAGCATCAACCGCGGGGTAATACCCGAGAGTCTCTCAATCATATCCACCAGATTGGGATTCATCTCCGGCGCACCGCCGGTGATGTCAATAATCTCAAAAGGGAACCTCTGAGCTAAGGCCACAACCTGATCCACGGTCTCAGCGCTCATTACTTCTTCACTGTGGGGACCTGCCTCGAGATGACAGTGACGACACGCCTGGTTACAGAGTAAACCTACGTTGATTTGGAGGGTGGTGGTGTTTTCACGGGTCAAACTGAGCCCATGCTTCGCCAGAGTCTGTCCAAATGGCTCGACAGGCAGCTTTTTTTCGGCGGTTTTTGAGGTTTTACCCAATGCTCGCGCGGTCTGCTCCATTTTTTCCTTGTCTTGCCTGACGTCAGAGAAATTATTATGAATGATTAACGGGCTCTCCGCCATCCTCTCCATTCTATTCAAGCTATACCTTTAGTCACACGGCAGCCGTTTCTCTTACAGCTTAATTTGAAAAAATCACAGTAAAAAAGTACCCGATGCAACAGCCTGAGACGAGTTCCTTATAACGAAATTTTTTTCGCAATATTCCGCATCTGGACTCCATGAACCAGTGATGCCCCCCCCCGGATTGCCGTTGCCACGTGAATCGCTTCCGTCATTTCGCTCAGATTAGAACCCTTTTCCAAACAAGCCTGGGTATAGGCATCGATACAGTAGGGACATTGAATAGTGTGGGCTACAGCGAGGGCGATGAGAGCTTTTTCCCTTTCTGTGAGCTCACCCTCAGCAAACACTGCAGCGTAGTAGTCAAAGAATTTTCTTGCCAGCTCAGGGGCTTCCTCACCAATCTCTTCGAACTTAGGCAAATCCTGCGGGTGGTAGTAAGTTTCCATTATCACATCCCTCCTGGAAGGACCCTACTGTTCCTCATCAATTATCAACTTCATCCACTTCTGAGCGGCCTCGGGTCCCCAACTTCCCGAGTCGTATGGGTGGAGGTGCGCCCCTCGATCACCACAAGTCTCACATTCCTGTAATATTGGGGTTAGGAACGACCAACTGAGCCGCACCCCATTGTTACTCCAAAAAAGCATCTGATCGCCCTGGATACAATCCAACAGAACCTTTTCATATGCCTCAAGGGTGGGACCACTGTAGTTCTGGTCATAGGAGAAGTCTAGCGTCACAGGTCGCAAACAGTTCCGGGCACCAGGATACTTGGTTTGAAAAGTTAGCGTAATGCGCTCTTCCGGATAAATCCCTAAAATCAGCCGGTTGGCCAGGATCTCATCGCCGAGGATATTTTGAAACATAGAATGGGGAACTCTCTTGAATTGCACTATTATGCGGGTAATCTTTTGGGCCAGCCGTTTGCCGGAGACCAAATAGAAGGGAACGGACCGCCAACGCCAATTGTCAATGAACACCCGCATCATGGCAAAGGTTGGGACGAGGGAGGATGAACTCACCCGCGGCTCTTCTCGGTATCCGGCGACCTCTGAGCCGTTGATAATCCCAGGTCCATACTGTCCTAGAATTAGATTATCCGCTTGTCTAGCCCCCTCTAGGGGTTTAAGGGACCGGAATACTTTAGCCTTCTCCTCCCGCACCCGGTCGGCCTCGAAAAGGGACGGCGGTTCCATGGCAGTTAGCGACAGTACCTGCATCATATGGTTCTGGAACATATCCCGGATTACGCCAGCTTGCTCATAATAGCCGGCTCGGTTTTCAACCCCCAGCTTTTCCGCTGCGATGATTCCCACGTAAGCGATAAAGCTACGATTCCAAATTGGTTCAAAAATAGCGTTGGCAAAACGAAACATCAATATATTCTGGACCGTCTCTTTGGCCAAATAGTGGTCGATTCTGAAGATCTGGTGTTCCCTGAAACTCCGGTGCAACGTTTGATCGAGTTCCACTGCTGATTGCAGATCCCGGCCGAATGGCTTTTCCACCACGATACGGGACCAGCCCTTGCCATTCTCACCTTCTTGGGCGAGCCCGGCCTTACCAAGCATTTCAGCAATCACCGGATAAAGAGACGGAGGAACCGCCAGATCGAAGATTCTGTTTCCGCCTGTATGATATTTTTCGTCCAGCTCTCTGAGATAGCCTGCCAATTCCACATAGGAGTCCAGTGAATCGTAGACCACTGGCTGATAGTGGAGGTTGGCGGCGAACTCTTCCCACCGTTCAAAATCAGCTTTCTCTGTAGCAGCATAGCTGGCTTTGAGCCTCTCCCTGAACTCTTCGTGAGTCATGGATGTTCTGCTGGCACCCAGAATAACAAATGGCTTTGGCAAACCATCGTGTAGGTAGAGGTTGTAGAGAGCCGGCACCAGTTTTCTACCAGTGAGGTCACCGGACGCCCCGAATATGACAATAGTGCAGGGATCCAAAGGGCCAATCGTGACAC
>PPDG01000039.1 GCA_002899795.1 Desulfobacteraceae bacterium
ATTTCATGAATAACTTGCTGCGACCACGGATATGGCCGTCCTTCCTGGCGTCCTCGGGTGTCGGCCCCTGCGACGTACCGTTCAGGTACGCCTCGGAACCAACCCCCTGCGGTTGCCCGGTGGCAAGCCCATCTTCGTGATCTCGCGACAGCAATTCATGAAATATCCGGGCTAGTCCTGCCTAATGCGCCGTCACCCTGAACTCTCCTACCTCGGTCTGACTACAACCAACCGTTTCCAACGAGGTTAGTTTCAGCTCGGTCAACCACCCCTTGATGTTATCATTTCGATGGCCCCGGATATCGGCCAACTGGTGCGGTGCAGCATGGATGAGCAATCGCTGGGACTGGAGACTGGCCTTCTTCAGAACTGGTGAAATTCGGTCACTCCAGATGGAAGAATGCACCAATTGTCCAAAGGCGGGATGATAAGGGCCGGCAACAATACATCCAGGTTGCTCCAGGGTGACGGTTGGTTGCAAACCTATCCTGATAACGGGGATCCCAGCAGTGGTAAAACGTTGTTTGGCCTCTTTGCACCAGGCCACCGCCTGCTTTAAAGACAGCGGTTTGTAACGGCCCTTGCGGTAGAGGTGCTCCAATGGAGTGGAAGATAGCACCACGGTCGGGTAAAGGCGAACAAAGCTAGGACCCAAAGCAATACTTTTGTCAACGGTTTGGAGAAAAGTCTTTCGACTATCTCTGGGTAAACCTGGCATCAATTGAAGACCCATCTCAAAGCCGTATTGTTGCACCTTCAGAGCTGCTTCACATACCTCTCTGCTGGAATGTCCCCTCGCTGCAGCTTTTAGTACACTGTCGCAAAGACTCTGGGCGCCAAGCTCAATGGTTTTTACTCCCATGGCTTGTAAGAAACGTAAGTTGCTTGCCTCAATGGCATCAGGCCGAGTGGACAGCCGGAGGGAATGTACGAGACCTTGTTTGAGAAATTCCTGAACAGGCTCGAGAAAGAGACGCTGGCGGGCTTCGGGTAAGAGTGTAAAAGAGCCACCATAAAAAGCTACTTGGACGGGATAACGGCCACAGTTGTCCAGGTAGCTCCCCACATGTTTGCGGATTGAACTCGGGCTCCAGGAAGCCTGAGATGCGCCACTGATTGTCGGCTGGTCGCAATAGGCACACCGGTGCCGACATCCTTTTTGGGGGATGAAGATTGGTATGATCAGGGGTTTGCATTTCATAGTGACTGCTCAGATGGACATGCGAACCAGAGGTGGCATAAAGAACACTCATATGGCATAGCGCTAAGCGCAGAGCGTCATTGGCTATTTAGTCATTACGCTGCGCTGTCAAAAGGCTACGCGGTCATTTGGCTAAAGCCGTCATGCGGCTCCGCCGTCATTACGCTTCGCTGTCATTAGGTTGTAATCGGTGACTATGAATGACGCCGAAGGCAAATGACCACAAATGACGGGCGCAAGCCTAAATGACCTGAATGATAAATTGCATCATACTCTAGGTGTCTCTGGTCTCTGCGTGCTCACTCTCACCCTCTAGCAACCTAAGGGCCCTACCAGCGGCCTTTTGCTGGGCAGACTTCTTGGTGGGCCCAGAGCCCAAGGCAAGAAGTTGATCTTTCAACCAGACACTCACTCGGAACCTTTTGTCATGATCCGGGCCTTCTTCAGCCTCCAAACGATAGTGGGGCACTGTTTTTTCACGGCTCTGAAGTACTTCCTGCAACCGCGTCTTATAGTCTTTGCCCAGAGCGTGTGGCAGATCCTCCTCTTCAGAGAAGAAGCGAGCAAAGTGAGATTCAACCATACTCATAAGAGCGGCCAGCCCTCCGTCGAGATACACGGAAGCCAGCACGGCTTCATATGCATTGGCTAAGAGGGAAGGCTTGTGGCGGCCGCCGCTGAGTTCCTCACCCTTACCCAGATGTAAGGCCGCTCCCAGGTCAAGTTCCTCCGCAACTAAAGCCAGCTCTTTCTCGTTGACGATGCCAGCCCGGAGCCGAGAAAGTTTACCTTCATCGTAGTGCGGAAAGCGCTCAATCAACATATGACTGATAGCTAGGTCCAGGGCGGCATCGCCTAAAAATTCCAAGCGCTCATTGTCCGCCAGGTGCAGATGCGGATTCTCGTTCACAAAGGATCGATGCAAGAGGGCATTGCGAAGCAAATGGGGATCGCGAAAGGTATAGTCTATGCGTCTTTCCAGTTCTCCAAGCAGTATTTCACTATCGTTGTGTGTCATTCTCTCATCCGTACCTTCGAGTAAAGGAGTGTATACTTATCATAGCCTGCAATTTTGCTCAATGAACCATTCAAAGTCAAGCACGAGAGCGCAAAGCGCTCTCGGTCATTTGGCTTCGCCGTCAGTTAGTCATTTGGGCTTGCGCCCGTCATTAGGTCGTAAAGACACCATAATGACATATAACTATATAATGACAGCGTAGCTTAATGACGGCCACTTTTAGTGGCCAAGTGACTATGAATGACAGCATGGCGTGTTGCCTCTGCAACAAAGACGCCATGCGCCTTGAGACTGTATCATTGACAAGCCGACGGGCATGGGGTATAAAACTTACCTCATTTTATGCCACAACTGCCAGGAAACTGGCAGTTTGTCTTTTTAGCATTAGAGTTAGGGGGCGATGCGCGTATGGCTGAAAAACCTGGTCGCCAAATACTCAACGCCGAGGGGATAGACGAAGCGCTGGACCAGATGGCTTCTTCCATCTACGAAATGGTGGATGATAAGGATAATCTGGTACTGGTTGGCATCCGAACGGGTGGAGTCTATTTAGCCAATCGGATCCATGAAATGATCCAGGCAAAGACGGGCCAAGACGTTGCCGTTGGCATATTGGACATAGGTCTTTACAGAGACGACTGGACGAAGTTGAGCACAAATCCCATCGTCCGGTCTACTGAACTGCCAGTTCCTATTGATGAGCGGGTTGTGGTTCTGGTGGATGACGTTTTTTTTACCGGGCGTACGGTGCGCGCTGCCATGGATGCTTTAATTGATTTTGGCCGTCCCAAACGAATCGAATTGGCTGTTTTGGTTGACAGGGGCCATCGTGAATTTCCCGTTTGTGCCAACTATGTGGGAATTAACGTGGCCACCACACTAGACGAGGTGGTAAACGTCTATATGAAGGAGGCCGGAGAAGAAGACCGGGTTGTAGTTGAGAAGAAATGAATATTTGTCATTAGTCATTCATTGTAAAGACCAAAAGGTGTTCACCCCAAAAAGTGGACACAGAGTTAAGCTAAGTTCTCCGATTTTTCAAACTGTTCCGGGGAGATTCCTCCCAGAGCAGAATGAATTCTTTTTCGGTTGTAGAACATCTCTATATACTTGAATATACTCCTTCGAGCTTGGTTGCGG